>JBEQUF010000327.1:0-5570 GCA_040349295.1 Actinomycetota bacterium
GGGGCGGTACGAGCATGCCGACCGCAACCGGAACGTCCTCGTCCGCGAGATCGTCTCGCTGGGCCCGCTCGCCCGCGAGCTGACGGAAGGGCAGGACGTGCACGCGTCGCTGCCGAGCGCGCATCATTTCGGGCATCGCTGACCGTCTCCAACGGATCCGCCGCCGTCTCGACCTCGAGACGCTCGGCCGCATCGCGCAGTCGGCGATCGCGGCCGGCATCGCCTGGGAGATCGCGCTGCAGATCCCGAGCTCGAGCCCGCCGTTCTTCGCGCCGATCGCCGCGGTGATCGGTCTCGCCGCCGACCGGGGGCGGCGAGGCCGGCAGGCGATCGACATGATCGTCGGCGTCGCGCTCGGCATCCTCCTCGGCGCCGGGCTCGTCGAGATCGGCGGCGCCGGGGCCTGGCAGATCGGCGTCGGGACGCTCGTCGCGCTCGCCGTCACGACGGCGGCCGGCACGAGGCCGATCGTCCGCACGCAGGCGGCCGCCTCGACGATCCTCGTCGTCGCGCTGCACGTCCCCGGCTCGAACCTCGCCTGGCAGCGCCTCCTCGACGCGCTCATCGGCGGCGGGGTGGCGATCGTGCTGGCGCGCTTCCTCTTTCCGGTCGACCCGCTCGCGCTCGTGCGCCAGGAGGCGGTGGCGCTGCGCGAGCAGCTCGCGGCGGCGCTCGACGCGGCCGCGGCCGCGATCGAGGACCACGATCCCGAGCGGGCAGAGCGTGCGCTCATCCGTCTGGACGAGCTCGACGACCGGCGGCTCGAGGACGCACTCGTGCTCGCACGGGAGGTCGTCCGCGCGGCGCCGAGACGGCGTCCGCTCCGGCGCCGCCTGGAGGCGCTCGGGACGTCGTGGCAGGAGCTCGACCGCTCGGTCGCGGACGGCCGTGCGATCGCCACCGGGGCCATGCGCCTCGTCTCGCAGCAGGGCGAGCCGTCGCTCTCGGCGGCGCGCGCGGTCGAGGCGGCGGCGGCTGCGGTGCGCGCAATCGATCCGGAGGAGGCGCGCAAGCGCGCCGAGGCCGCGCGGGAGGCCGCCCGCGGACTGCTCGAGGACAACCACTCGATCGGCGCCAGCGTGATCGCACACGGCGTCGCCTCGGTCGCCGACCACGCGGGACGCGCGGCGGACGCCCGCGAGGAGGACTGGCGTCTGCGTGACGAGCGCCGCCGGCGTCGCCGTATCCAACTGCGGCGGCGCCACGTTGTCCGGAGTGATGACGGAGCGCGCCGCTGACCAGACGTTCCTGCGCGAGGCGCTGAAGAACCGCCGCATCCTCGGCGTCGCGATCATCGCCGCGATCGGCGGCTTCCTCTTCGGGTACGACACCGGCGTCATCGGCGGCGCGATGCTCTTCATGCAGAAGGACCTCGGCCTGAAGACGCACGGCCAGCAGCAGCTCACCGTCGCGATCCTGCTGCTCGGAGCGATCGCCGGCGCGCTGATCGCCGGCTGGAGCGCCGACAAGTTCAGCCGCCGCCGCACGAAGATCGTCTCCGGCACCGTCTACGTGATCGGCGGCGTCGCGTGCGCGCTCTCGCAGAGCTACTGGCAGATCCTCGCCTCGCGCTTCTGGCTCGGGCTCGCGGTCGGCTGCGCGTCGTTCGTGTCGCCGATGTACATCGCCGAGATCGTCCCGCCGCGCATCCGCGGCGGTGTCGTCAGCTTCAACCAGCTGATGGTGACGCTCGGCATCCTCGTCGCGTACATCGTCGACTGGGGCTTCGCCGGCTTCTCGAACAACTGGCGGTGGATGTTCGCCGTCGCCGTCGTCCCCGGGACGATGCTCGCCGTCGGCATGTACTTCATGCCGTTCTCGCCGCGGTGGCTCGTCGACAAGGGCCGGGAGGACGACGCGCGCACGGTGCTCGAGAAGTACCGGTTCGAGGAAGACGACATCGACGGCGAGATCCAGGAGATCAAGGACGTCGCCGAGAAGGAGTTCAGCCTCCGCGAGCTGGCGGGCAAGGCCGTCCGCCGCACGATGATCGTCGGCATCGCGCTCGCCGTCTTCCAGCAGATCGTCGGCATCAACACCGTCATCTACTACGCGCCGACGATCCTCAAGTTCGCCGGGCAGCAGAACACGGGCGCGCTCACGCAGAGCGTCTACATCGGCTGCACGAACGTGTTCTTTACGATCGTCGCCATCCTGCTGCTCGACAAGCTGGGCCGGCGCTTCTTCCTCATCGCCGGCACCTCGACGCTCACGGTGGCGCTGATCGGCCTCGGCATCTTCTTCCAGTCGCCCGCGATCCAGCACAGCGTCGGGTGGCTCGCACTCGTCTGCCTGCTCGTCTACATCATGGGCTTCGCGATCGGCCTCGGCCCGGTGTTCTGGCTGATGATCAGCGAGATCTTCCCGCTGCAGATGCGCGGGCCCGCGATGGCGGTCTGCACGATGTTCAACTGGGGCCTGAACTTCCTGATCTCGTACACGTTCCTGTCGCTGACCGACTCGATCACGAAGCAGGGGACGTTCTGGCTCTACGCCTTCTTCGGGATCTGCGCGGTCGTGTTCTTCGCGACGCTCGTCCCCGAGACGAAGGGCCGCTCGCTCGAGCAGATCCAGTCGGATCTCGGCAGCGACGCCGACGAGGCGCTCACACGTGACCGGGCCGCCGATGGTGCATCGTCGACGGAAGGTGCGGTCGCACGTTGAACGCGGTGTTCACGAGCGCCAGGTGCGTGAACGCCTGAGGGAAGTTCCCGAGCTGACGCTCGGCCCTCGGGTCGTACTCCTCCGCGAGCAGACCGACGTCGTTGGCGAGGCCGAGCAGCCGCTCGAAGAGCTCGTGCGCGTCGTCGTGCCGGCCGAGCAGCTCGTAGCAGTCGCACAGCCAGAACGAACAGGGCAGGAACACGCCCTCGTCGCCTTCGAGCCCGTCCGGCGCGAGATAGCGGAGCACGAAGCCGTCTCGCAGGAGCGTGCGCTCGATCGCCTCGACGGTGCCGATGACGCGCGGATCGTCGGCCGGCAGGAAGCCGACGAGCGGGATCAGCAAGAGGCTCGCGTCGAGCTCCTGCGAGCCGTATGACTGCGTGAACGAGCGCAGCTCGGCGTCGAACCCGCGCTCGCACACCTCGTCGTGGATCCGCTGCCGGATCGCCCGCCAGCGCTCGACCGGCCCTTCCACGCCCTGTGACTCGACGGCGCGGACAGCTCGGTCGAACGCGACCCACGCCATCACCTTCGAGTGGACGAAGTGCCGGCGCCCGCCGCGCACCTCCCAGATCCCCTCGTCGGGCTCCTCCCAGCGCCGCTCGAGCGAGTCGAGCAGGTTCAGCTCGAGCTGCCACGCGTCGTGCCCGAGGACGAGCCCGTGCTCGTGCGACTGGTAGAGCGCGTCGGTGATCTCGCCGTACACGTCGAGCTGCAGCTGCTCGCTCGCGGCGTTGCCGACGCGAACCGGCCGCGAGCCGGCGTAGCCGTCGAGCCACGGCACCTCGAACTCGGTCAGGCGCCGCTCGCCGGCGAGGCCGTACATGATCTGCAGGTCGTCCGCATCGCCCGCGACCGCGCGCAGGAGCCACGCGCGCCAGGCGCGCGCCTCGTCCTCGTAGCCGCACTGCATGAGCGCCAGCAGCGTCAGCGTCGCGTCGCGCAGCCAGCAGTACCGGTAGTCCCAGTTGCGCGGACCGCCGATCGCCTCGGGGAGCGACGTCGTCGGCGCGGCGACGATGCCGCCGGTCGGCGCGTACGTCAGCGTCTTCAGCACCATCAGCGAGCGGCGGCACTCCTCCGGCGCGGTCGACCGGGCGTTCCACTCGCGCCAGTACGACTCGGTGTCGGCGAGCGCGACCTCCGGCTCGACCGGCTTCGGCGGCGGCAGGTGCGACGGATTCCACGTCAGCACGAACGGCATCCGCTCGCCCTCGTCGACCGTGAACTCGGAGACGGTCGTCATCTCCTCGCCGAACGTGTGCGCCGGCGTGCGCAGGTAGAGCGCATGCGGCCCGGCGATCGCCACGCGGTCGTCGCCCTGGCGCCGCACCCACGGGACGATCCGTCCGTAGTCGAAGCGGATCACCAGCTCGGAACGGACCTCGACGCGCCCGCTGACGCCCTCGACGATCCGCACGACGTCCGGCGCCTCGCCGCGTGGCGGCATGAAGTCGATGACGCGGATCGCGCCCTCGTCGTTCTCCCACGTCGTCTCGAGCACCATCGTGTCGTGCAGGTAGCGCCGCGACGTCCGGCCGCCGCTCGTCGGTGCGACCAGCCAGCGGCCGTTGTCGGCGGTGCCGAGGAGCGCGGCGAAGCAGGCGTCCGAGTCGAAGCGGGGGAAGCACAGCCAGTCGATCGAGCCGCCCCGCTCGACGAGCGCCGCCGTCTGGAGGTCGCCGATCAGCGCGTAGTCCTCGATCCTGCGGTCGCTTGAAGGGGGAGTCATCGCAGGTCGATCTCCAGGCCGAAATGCGACCAGCGCTTCTTGACCGCACGGTTGAACTCCTGCTCGTACTCGTCGGCGGCGTCGTCGTCGAGCGTCCGCTTGAAGCGGTCGCGCATGTCCGCGAGCGTCTCCGTCCCGGTCTCGACGGCGTCGATGTAGTCGCCGTAGAGCTCCTCCGCCTCGTCGCGGTCGGCCCGGTCGTAGAGCGACTTGCGATGGCGGATCTCTGCGAACACGTCCTCGGAGTCCTCCGCGAAGACGTCGAGCTGCCGCGCGATCAGCTCGGCGAACCGGCGGCGGCGGAACATCACGCGATCTCCTCGTACAGCTCGAGATGCGCGCGCGCAGACGCGTCCCACGTCAGCTCCTCGCGGGCCCGCTGTGCACCCGCGCGCGCAGGCCCGGGATCCGCGAGCACCGACTCGATCGCGCCGGCGAGCGCGGCGACGTCGCCGGCCGGGACGACGCGCCCGGCCCCGAAGCGCTTGATCGGCTCGGCGATCCCGCCGACGTCGTAGGCGACGGCCGGGACGCCGGCGCCGAGCGCCCGGAGCAGCGCGCCGCTCTGGTCGAGCTCCGGCCGGTACGGGAACACCGCGACCGTCGCCTCGCCGAGCGCGCGGTCGACCTCGGCATCCGGCAGATAGCCGAGCCGCCACTCGACGTGGGGGCCGGCATCGCGGTCGACGGGCTCGAGCGGGTCGCCTCGACCGCGTCGGGGAGACCCTTGTAGGCGCGGATGACGCCGAGCGCGAGCACCGTGCGACCGTCGTCGAGGCGCGGCGGGTCGCTCGGGAAGACGGGGTGGGGGATGACGCGGGCGTCGACGCCGAGCGGTGCGAGCGTCTCGCGTCCGCGCTCGCTGTGGACGACGACGCGGTCGAAGCGCGCCATCAGGTCGGCCCAGATCGCCTGCTTCGCGGCCGTCCGGCGCGGCAGGAGGTCGTGTGCGGTGAAGACCGAGGGCGTCTGGGGCCGGAAGAGCCAGCGGTCGAGTTCCGGCACGAGCCACTGCACGTGCAGCACGTCGGGGCGCTCGCGACGGAGCGCCGCCACCCCAAGGGGGTGCTCGGCGACCTTGAGCGGCAGGCGCAGGCGCGACCGGCCGAAGAGCCGCGACGAGAGCGGATAGAAGAGCTCCCGCCGCACGTAGCCGTCCGCCGGCGGCACGTCG
>JBEQUF010000350.1:0-14750 GCA_040349295.1 Actinomycetota bacterium
CGCCTCGAGCTCGGAGCCGTGCACGGTCCACTCGATGCGCTCGACGGCTCCGAGCGCAGCCTCGACCGCCGGCCGCTGCTTGTCGGAGCGGAAGTACGAGCGCAGCCGCGCGCGGAGGTCCCGCGCCCGCCCGACGTACAGCACCTGCTCGTTGCGGTCGCGCCAGACGTAGACGCCGGGCCGCGGCGGCGCGCCGTGGACGAGGTGGCGCTTGTCGTAGACGCGCCGCGTGCGCGTCGCCGCGAGCGCGACGAGGTCGGACACGGTGCGCGCCCCGCGCTCTTGCGCGAGCCCGATCAGGCGCACGAGCACCTCGGCCGTCGCCTGGGCGTCGGGCAGCGCGCGGTGACACGGCTCGACCGACGTCCCGACCCAGTGGGAGAGATGCGCGAGCGACGCGCGAGGGACGCGGCCGCCGACGAGGCGGCGCGCGAGCGCGACCGTGTCGACGACGGGATTGCCGAGCCGCGAGCCGGTCAGGCGCTCCGTCTCGCGGTCGAGGAACGAGAGGTCGAAGCGGGCGTTGTGGGCGACGAGCACCGCGTCGCCGGCGAAGGCGAGGAAGCGCCGCACCGCGACCGACGGCGGCGGCTGGCCGCGCAGCTGCCGGTCGCTGAGCCCGGTCAGCGCCGACACGCCCGGCTGGAGCGGCTGGCGCGGGTCGACGAGCGTCTGGAACTCCTCGGCGAGCTCGAAGCCGCGCACGCGCACGGCGCCGATCTCGCAGATCTGCGACGACCCCGGCCGCAGCCCGGTCGTCTCGAGGTCGACGACGACGAACGTCGCATCCTCGAGCAGCAGGTCGGCGCCGAGCGGCGCCGCGAGGCCGACCGCGTCGCCCTCCCACGCGAGCCGCGCGTCGGCCTCGACCACCTCGGCGAGGAGCGTGCGTGCGAGCGCGACCGGCGCCGCCCGCAGCGCGAAGAGCCGCCGCGCCGCCTCCTCGGCGTAGACCGGTCCGCGCCGCTCCTCCACCAGCTCCACGAGCCGGTCGGCGGCGTCTAGCCTCAGTTGCATGCCCGAGAGCCTAGGCGAACAGGTGTTCGCCCGCCACCTCGCCGCCCTCCGGGCCGAGCCGCGGGACGACGCCGAGCAGGTGACGGAGGCGCTGCCGGGCGAGCCGCTCACGGTCGAGGAGACGCGCGACGGCTGGACCAGGGTGCGGACGGCCTACGACTACCCCGGGTGGATGCGCGCCGACGAGCTCGGCGGCGACCCCGACCCGCGGTGGCTCGAGGCTCGGGCGGCCGATCCGGTCGAGCACGCCCGCACCTATCTCGGTTCGCGCTACCTGTGGGGCGGGATGACCGAAGCGGGAATCGACTGCTCGGGGCTCGTGCACATGAGCTTCCGCGCCACGGGGCGCCTCGTGCCCCGCGACGCCGACCAGCAGGAGGACGCAGGTGCGGAGACCGACGAGCCGCAGCCAGGGGATCTCGTCACCTACGGCGACCCGGGGAAGGCCGCAGACCATGTCGCCTTCTGGCTCGGCGGCGGCCGCATCCTGCACTCGACGCGCCGCGAAGGAGTCGACGGCGTCGTCGAAGAAGAGGAGCCCGCGGAGCTTCGTGCGCGCCGGCGCAAGCTGTTTCGCCTGTAGTTGGCGCGTTTCTGAAAGAATCTCTGCCGCGCAAAATCTTGTGCGACACGACCGGGGAGGTACCCACTTTGATTCGCAGGAGAAGATGGCTGGTCACGACCGCCGCCTTCGCCGCTGTACTCGCGCTCGTTGCTTCCGGATGCGGCAGCAGCAACAAGAGCTCGGGCGGCAGCACGAACGGCAGCTCCACCACGTCGACGTCCGGCGGCTCGTCCAGCGGCAAGACGTTCGCGAACTTCCGGCTTGCCTACGACACCGGCATCGACTTCCTCGACCCGGGCCTGTCGTACACGGTCGAGGGCTGGGGCATCATGTGGAACGTCTATCTGCCGCTGATCGGCTACAAGCACGCGAACGGGCCGGACGGCGCCACGATCGTTCCGTATCTCGCGGAGGCACTGCCGACCGTGACGAATGGCGGGAAGACCTACACGCTGACCCTGCGGAAGGGTCTGAAGTACTCGGACGGCACGGACGTCAAGGCCAGCGACTTCAAGTCGTCGATCGTCCGTGACTTCAAGATCGACTCGCCGGGCGTCGGCTTCTTCGGGAACATCGTCGGCGCGGCCGACGCTGCGAAGAGCGGCGACATCAGCGGGATCACGACCGACGACGCCACGGGGAAGATCACGATCAACCTCACGGCGCCGCAGGGCGACTTCGAGAACATCCTCGCGACGACGTTCGCCGCGCTCGTGCCGGCGGACACTCCCGCGAAGGATCAGTCGACGACGCCGATCCCCTCGACCGGCCCGTACATGATCCAGAGCTACAAGCCGAACAAGCAGGCGATCATCGTCCGCAACCCGAACTTCGACGCGTCGATGTTCGACGGGAATGTCCCCTCGGGGAACCCGGACAAGATGACCGTCGACATCATCGGCGACGACAGCGTCGCGCTGCAGCGCGTCATCAGCGGCCAGGATGACTACGACTTCCATCAGCCGCCGCCGGACCGCCTCAGCGAGGTGCAGAGCAAGTACGCCGACCAGATCAAGGTCTACACGCCGGCGAACACGTACTACTTCTTCATGAACAACCGCGTCGCACCGTTCGACAACCTCAAGGTGCGGCAGGCGGTCAACTACGCGATCGACCGCAGCGCGCTCGTGAAGATCTACGGCGGTCTCGGTCAGCCGACGGAGAACGTCCTTCCGCCGACCTATCCGCAGTACAAGAAGCACGACCTGTACCCGTACAACCTGAAGAAGGCGAAGCAGCTCATTCAGGAGTCGGGTGACGCAGGTGCGCAGGTCACGGTCTGGAACCACGACCGCGGCACCGACCCGAAGGCGTCGGCGTACCTCGTCAGCGTGCTGAACTCGATCGGCCTGAAGGCCAAGGAGAAGATCATCAACTCCGCGGTCTACTGGACGACGGTCGGCAACCAGGCGACGAAGGCGCAGATCGGCTTCGCCGACTGGTTCCAGGACTACCCGCATCCGCTGGACTGGTTCGACGTTCTCCTGAACGGCAACCGGATCACGCAGACGCACAACAACAACTACGCCAACTTCGACAACTCGGCCGTCAACGCGGAGATCGAGTCGTTGAAGAAGGAGCCGTCGCTCACCGACGCGGTCAATCAGAAGTGGGCGAAGGTCGACCAGGACGTCATGGAGCAGGCCCCGTGGGCTCCCTTCATGAACCGTCAGTTCGTGGACTTCTTCAACTCGGACATCGACCTGAGCTGCTACGAGAACCACGTGCTCTACCAGTTCGACTTCGCCACGATCTGCCACAAGTAGGCGAGTCGTTCGATTGACCACTGGGGGCGCCGGGAACGGCGCCCCCAGACGCTTCTTCCGGCGGAGGCCCCTTGGCAGGAACGGAAACCGAATTCACGCTCGACACCGCGGCGGAGCTCGCCTCCGAGGAGAGCCAGCGGATCGTCGGCCGCAGTCCGTGGGCGCTCGCCTGGCGCCGGCTGCGTCGGAACAAGGTGGCCCTCTTCTCGCTCGGCGTCTTCTTCCTGATCGTCATCGCGTGCCTGCTCGCGCCGGTCTACGCGAAGCACGTCGCGCATTCGGGGATCAACACGCAGAACGTGCAGGGGCACATCACGGTCGGCGGCCAGCAGGTGTCGATCGTCTCGAACGGCGGCTACCTCAACAAGCACACGGGCAAGCCGTGCGCGAGCACGGACAACCCGGCGGATTGCGCGCTCTTCGCGTCGATCCCGATCGGCCCGCAGTGGTTCAATGCGGGCGGGAAGTACGTCCTCGGCGCCGACGCGATCGGTCGCGACGACGCAGTGCGCCTGCTGTACGGCGGCCGCGTCTCGCTGCAGGTCGGGATCATCTCGTCTGCGATCTGCACCTTCTTCGCGGTGCTGCTCGCCCTTCTCGCCGGTTACTTCGGCGGCTGGATCGACTTCGTGATCACGCGCTTCTTCGACCTCTTCTACGCGTTCCCGGTGATCCTGCTCGGCATCGCGCTCGGCGCGGCGCTCGCGATCAACGGCATCCACTGGGGGCCGATCAAGATGGACGGCTCGAACCCGTGGATCGCGACGCTGATCATCAGCTACGTGCTGATCCCGTATGTCGGCCGCCCGCTGCGCGGGCAGGTGCTGTCGTTGCGCGAGAAGGAGTTCATCGAGGCGGCGATCGCGCAGGGCGCGAGCCCGCTGCGGATCATGTTCTCGGAGCTGCTGCCGAACATCGCCAGCTCCGTGCTCGTCTTCTTCACGCTGATCATCGCGAACAACATCGTCCTCGAGGCGGCGCTGTCGTTCCTCGGCGCCGGCGTGCAGGACCCGACGCCGTCGTGGGGCAAGCTGATCTCCGACGGGCAGCAGCTGATCGTGACCCGCCCGTGGCTCGCGCTCGCGCCGGGCATCGCGATCGTCCTCACGGTGCTGTCGCTCAACGTCTTCGGTGACGGCCTCCGCGACGCGCTCGACCCGCGCGCGAAGGTCCGGGTGGAGCACTAGTGGCCGCGTTCCTCATCCGCCGCCTGATCGGCGCCGTGCTCGTCTGCGTCGCGGTGACGTTCATCGTCTTCCTGATCTTCATCGTCGTCCCGGGCGGCGGGAAGCAGGGCACCGCCGAGCGCATCGCCGGCAAGAACGCGACGCCCGCGCTCGTCAAGGCGGTCGAGCATCAGTGGGGCTTCGACCGGCCGATCTACACGCAGTACGCGATCATGATGAAGAAGATGTTCACGAACAAGCTCGTGTCCTACACGAGCCAGCAGAACGTCTTGACGCAGATCGTGCAGGGCATGCCGGCGACGTTCTCGCTCACGATCGGCGCCGGCCTGATCTGGCTCTTCTTCGGGATCGTGGTGGGGGTGATCTCGGCCGTGAAGGCAGGCAGGCTGTCGGATCGCGTCATCACGGTCCTTGCGCTGATCGGCATCTCGATGCCGGTGTTCTGGCTCGGCATCGTCACTCGCTACTACCTCGCCGAGGGCGGCATCTCGACCTTCTTCCCCGACGGCGAGTACGTCGGCATCACAGCCGACCCGCTGAAATGGTTCTCGCACCTGATCCTGCCGTGGCTCGTGCTGGCGGTCCTCTTCATCGGCTTCTACGGGCGCGTGCTGCGCGGGAACATCCTCGACGCGATCAACGAGGACTACGTGCGCACGGCGAGGGCGAAGGGCCTGGCGCCGCGCCGGATCATGATCAAGCACGTGCTGCGCATGTCACTGATCCCGATCATCACGCTCTTCGGCCTCGACTTCGCGAGCGTGCTCGGCGGCGGCGCGATCCTCACCGAGACGGTGTTCGACCTGCACGGCGTCGGGCAGTACGCCGCACAGTCGATCAACAACTTCGACCTGCCGCCGATCATGGGCGTGACGATGTACGGCGCGTTCTTCATCGTCGCGTTCAGCATCCTCGTCGACCTCTTCTACGCGTACCTCGACCCGCGGATTCGGCCGACCTAGATGGCGGAGATGCTCCTCGAGGTCGACGACCTCTCGGTTCAGTTCGCGACGGAGGACGGGCTCGTGCGCGCCGTCGACGGCGTGTCGTTCGAGCTCGAGCGCGGCAAGGTGCTCGGGATCGTCGGCGAGTCCGGCTCGGGCAAGAGCGTGACCGCGATGACGGTGATGGGCCTGACCCGCGGCGTCAACGCGAAGTTCGGCGGCTCGGTGACTTACAAGGGTGTCGACCTGCTCGCCGCGTCCGACAGCGAGATGCAGGGCTACCGCGGCAACGAGATCGGGATGATCTTCCAGGACCCGATGACGTCGATGAACCCGGTGTACCGGGTCGGCGAGCAGATCGTCGAGGCGATCCAGGCGCACGAGGACGTCGACAGGCGTGCGGCGCGCAAGCGGGCGGTCGAGCTGCTTCGCCAGGTCGGCATCCCGAACCCGGAGTCGCGCGTCGACGACTTCCCGCACCAGTTCTCGGGCGGCATGCGGCAGCGCGCGATGATCGCGATGGCGCTGTCGTGCAACCCGTCGATCCTGATCGCCGACGAGCCGACGACGGCGCTCGACGTGACGATCCAGGCGCAGATCGTCGAGCTGATCGACCGCCTGAAGAGCGACTTCGACTCGGCGGTGATCATGATCACCCACGACCTCGGCGTCGTCGCCGACATCGCGGACGAGATCCTCGTCATGTACGCGGGCCGGGTCGTCGAGCGAGCCGAGACGCGCGACCTCTTCTACGACCCGCAGATGCCGTACACCTGGGGCCTGCTCGGGTCGATCCCGCGCCTCGACCGGCCGCGCCCGGAGCGGCTGTACTCGATCAAGGGCTCGCCGCCGTCGCTGATCAACGCGCCGGGCGGTTGCAAGTTCCGGCCGCGCTGCCCGTACGCGTTCGACAAGTGCGGCGAGGAGCCGGCGCTCGAGCAGCGTGTCGAGACGGCCGGCCATCTCGACCGGTGCTGGCTCGACGTCGACTTCAAGCGCGACCACCGGGACGAGATGATCTCGGGCGGCGCGACGGAGGCCGCGTGAGCAGCCAGGCGCCGCTGATCGAGCTGCGGCACGTCAAGAAGTACTTCCCGATCCGCCGCGGCGTCCTCTCCCGCGAGGTGGCGCGCGTGCACGCGGTCGACGACGTGTCGCTCGCGGTGCGCGAGGGCGAGACGCTCGGCCTCGTCGGCGAGTCCGGCTGCGGCAAGTCGACGCTCGGCCGCACGATCGTGCGCCTGCTCGAGCCGACGGCGGGGGAGATCCTCTTCCGCGGCCAGCAGATCGAGTCGCTCGGGCCGCGGCAGCTGCGGCCGCTGCGCCGCGAGATGCAGATGGTCTTCCAGGATCCGTACGCCTCCCTGAACCCGCGGAAGCGCGTCGGCTCGATCATCGGCGACCCGCTGAAGATCCATTCGATCGGCGACAAGCGGGAGCGGAAGGCGACGGTCGAGCAGCTGCTCGAGACGGTTGGCCTCTCGCCGGAGCACTACAACCGGTTCCCGCACGAGTTCTCGGGCGGCCAGCGGCAGCGGATCGGGATCGCCCGGGCGCTCGCGCTGCGGCCGAAGCTGATCGTGGCCGACGAGCCGGTCTCGGCCCTCGACGTGTCGATCCAGGCGCAGATGCTGAACCTGCTCGAGGATCTTCAGAACGAGTTCCAGCTGACCTACATCTTCGTCGCCCACGACCTCGGCGTCGTCCGGCACGTCAGCGACCGGATCGCGGTCATGTACCTCGGCAAGATCGTCGAGCTCTCGCCGGCGGAGGAGCTCTACGAGCGGCCGATCATGCCGTACACCGAGGCGCTTCTCTCGGCCGTGCCGATCCCCGATCCCGATCTCGCCCGGAAGCGGGAGCGGATCGTGCTCGAAGGCGACGTCCCGAGCCCGATCAACCCGCCGAGCGGCTGCCGCTTCCATCCGCGCTGCCGGTACGCGAGCCAGGTCTGCCGGGAGATCGAGCCGCCGCTGACCGACTACGGCAACGGCCACCTGGCCGCCTGCCACCACCCCCTGAACGTCGACGCGGCCACGCTCTCGGCCGCCCACGCCGCCCCGCAGACGCCGCTTTCCGCCCAGGAAGAGGCGCTGCCGCACGACTCCTCGGGCGCCTCCGACCCCGTCCACGGGGCCGGCGGGCATCCGGGGGATCGGTAATCCCTGGAAAGGGTTAACGGGCGTCGCTAAAGCGGCTCTTAGGAAAGGCCGATACCTGGGGCGTGGACGCTGCAGAGCGCAAGGAAATCCTCGACCGGTACGCCAGCCACTCCCGCCGCTTCGAAGCGGTGGCGGCCCGGCGCGGTCGCGGCGCGACCGCCGAGGTCATCCCGTTCCAGGGCCCGCTCCGCGAGCTCGAGCAGGAGCCGACCATGCGCGAGGTCGAGGTGCTCCAGCTCATCTCGGACGGCCTCGTGAACCGCGAGATCGGCCAGCGGCTCTTCCTCTCGGAGGAGACGGTCAAGTCGCACGTCCGCCACATCCTCGCCAAGCTCCAGGCGCGCTCCCGGGCGCACGCCGTCGCCGTCGGTTTCCGCCGCGGCATCATCGGCTAGGACTCCGGCGCCTCACGCAGAGACGGCCGCCCGAAGGCAGCCGGTTCTTTCAAGCACGACGGCGCTGCTGTCGATAACCCTGTCGAGGAGCTCTGGCGAGCCGGGTGCTTACCCACCCGGCTCCCCATTGCTACTGGGGTTACAGACGTTTCACTCGTTTTCCACTGCCTGTGGACAACCCCTCAGACGGGGGATGCCACTTTCCAGAGGAAAGCGAAGATTGTGTCGGCTCTACCAGCCTTTGACAATTCCGACGGTCGTCGCGCGGACGACCATCGAAGCAAGACGCTTATGCACCGGGTTCTCCTCCGGCTTGGGGACTGACGGCAAGTTGGAGGTTATACCCCTTTCGGGGGAGTTTTCAAGAGCTTGTTGTCCGCAACTGAAACAGTCGATAGGTGGAAGGCAAACCCGGAAGGGCTGCTCCGAGCGTGGGTGGCCTTCTTGGTCGCGGGCGGACTCGCGATGGGTGGGGGTCTCCTGCTCGCCGGTTACCGGCTTGAACACCCGTTGCCCGTCGTAGTTCTGGCGTTGCTCGCCTTCGCGGCTGAGCGACAATCCATCCCGCTGACCCCAGCTTTTGAAGTCACGGTCGCTTCGATCCTCTACATCTTCGCTGCGGTTGCTTTTGGCCCGCTTGCGGCCGTCGTTGTGGGCGCCACGGGGCTTCTGGCCGACCTTCCGCGACGCGACGTCGAACAGCCGATTTTGCGTTGGCTCACGTGGACCTCGATCCGGGTTGTGGTCGTTGGAGCCGCAGGACTCGTGGCATCGGCCTTCCTGAAGGGGCCTCGGCCGGGCTTTCTCGAGCTCTTTGCGGCGGTTGCGGCCGCGTTCGTCGTGGAGGCGCTCGCCGACGTCGTCTTGACCACCGTCGCGCCGGCAATACGCGGGAACGGTCGCTACTTGGAGTCGGTGCGATCGCTCGGGCCACCACTCTTGGCAAGCGTTCCACTCCAGGCTCCGATGGTGGCAGTGCTTGCGTACGCCTACCTCACGATCTCACCCTGGAGCGTCGCTCTCTTCGCAATCCCGGCGTTCGCCGCTCAGCGGCTACACCTCCTGTACAGACAACAGCGTGAGACCGCGGAAGCGCTGGCGGATGCCAACTCGAGGTTGGCGGATGCGAACCTTTCATTTGCCACGGCTCTCGTCGCCACTCTGGATGCGAGAGACGAGTACACAGCCGGTCATTCCGCCGCTGTCGCAATCTACGCTCGGGATATCGCCAAGCGCATGGGATTGTCCAAGTCTGACCAGGAGCTGGCTCATCTATGCGGTCTCGTCCACGACGTGGGAAAGATCGGGCTATCCGCAGGAGTCCTTGAGAAGCCGGGCGCGCTCTCGCTTGAGGAGCGGCGGCAGATGGAGAGCCACTCTGAGATCGGCGAGAGGATCCTGCGCAACGTGTCGGACTATTCCAAGATCGCAGATGTTGTTCGTCATCACCATGAGCGTGTTGACGGCAACGGCTATCCGGACAGACTGAGCGGCGACGAGATTCCGCTACTCGCGAGAATCATCGCGGTCGCGGACGCGTACAACGCGATGACCTCCGACCGTCCGTACCGTGACGCCATGCCGAGCCGCGTGGCGCGGCTTCGCCTGGCCCAAGCAGTCGAGAGTCAGTTTGATACGGCGGTGGTGGCGGCCTTCGAGGCGATTCTTGCGAGCGCCGGGGAGAGTTACCGGATGGGGAGTGATGACGAATTCCTGATCCACCACGAGAACTTGACCCGCAGCATTGCGCCTGCCGCCGTGTCTCTGCCGTCGCTTGAGCGCGACCTTCGCGTCGCCGCCGCCGCCGCGGCTGCAACCGCCTAACTTCGCAGCATCTCCGCGCCGACTGCAACGGCTTCTGCGCGGCTCCTTACGCCAAGCTTCTCGAAGATGTGGCGCACATGCACCTTTGCGGTCGATTCGCCGATGAAGAGGATTCGCGCAATCTCGGGATTGGAGCGGCCGGCAACGAGAAGTTCGAGTACCTCAAGCTCTCGGCTCGACAAGAGTTGATGCTCAGAGAGCTCCCGCGGCATCTGGAGACCGGCACGCCTCCCGATGTCGCGGTCGTGCGAGAGCGCGAGGGCTGTCTGGAGCTGCGCTCCGACGCCGCCCTCAACGGCCAGGCCGGCTAGTGCCGACCATGCGCGGCATGCAGTGACGACTGTGTCCACGCCTCCTCTGTCTAGGACCGTTTTGACGTGCGACGCAACTGCGTGAGCATCGTGACCTTGCCGCGCGTCGAGAATCGCGCGAGCCATCTCGGCGATCATGCGAGCCTCCGCGTACTGCAGCGCTTGGGCGGCGTCGTCCAGCGATGCTTCGGCGAGCGTCTCATTCCCCGCGGCAGCGGCCACCAGCGCTCGAAGACTTAGATACTCGCACTTGACAGCCAACGGGGGCTGCGGCTCAGGTTGAAGCAGTACCTCTGCGCCTTGAAGGTCTCCGGCAGCGATACGGAGGCGTGCATGGAGCATGAGCACGTTCCGCTGGACGTGAGGAGTGGAGGAGTCGCCTCTCCCGGCGATAAGTCTCAACGTTCGGCGTGCCGCGTCTAGTGATCGAACTCCGATCAGCGCCGCGGACTTAGCCAACAGGGCGTGGTCGACAACGAAATCAAGGCCCGTCGACTCGGCATCTTCGAGGAGCGCAGGGATGGATGCCAAGGCCTCGCGATACCTGCCGCATGCACGAAGCATCTGGGCATGGAAGTGGGTGGCGTTGGTCCTGATCAGGGGATCGCCCACGGCCGTTGAGAGAGCAACGGCCCTCTCGGCTGACTTCAGCGCGCGGAGCAAGTCGCCGTCTGGGCCAAACCACATGAAGCCCTCCGCGGAAGCGAGTCGAAGACTGTGCTCAGGGCGAGCATCCTCAGCGCCTTTCAGCCTCTCGAAGGCGTCTCGCATCGAGCCTGGATCGCGCTCGTAGGCATTGGCAAAGGTGACCCACAGTGCCTCGGTGCGCAAGGCTGGTGTCGTGGCGAGCTGTTCTGCCCGCGCGGCACTCTCTGCGGCCGCGTCGACATCGTCCGCCTGATGTGCAGCGCGCGCCGCGGTTAGGTTTGCGCGCGCGGCGAGATCCCCCGCAAGAAAGGCCGCGGCTTCGTTAGCGAGTGCCCGCGCCATGGAGTCACTTCCTCGGCGCAAGGCGACCTCAGCCTCAGCCAACAGAATGACGCCACTATGTTCACCGGGTACCTTCGCGAGCTCAATCCACTGAGTTACGCTCGTCAGCCGGCCAGCAGCTAGGAGCTCGATGAAGTGTTGTCGCAGAATCTCTTCTGCGACTTGGGGGTTTGGGAACGCCCGTAGAAGTTCAAGGCTTCCGTCTATGTCGTTGTCGTCCACTAGTGCCGAAAGCACTTCCGTGACGAGCTGATCCGAGATCGCTTGATCGGAGTGGCGGAGTTGTCCGAGTAGGAACGCTCGCAGGAGCGGGTGCATCTCGATCCAACCATCAGCACGCCTTGTGACAAACCCTGTCGTCCTTGCCTCGTCCAAAAGTGCGTCAAGTCCGCGGCCGAATAGTCGGCGTGCAACGCGTGGCGACCGGTCGGCGCCCGCCGCGAGCTTCAGCAGAGCCTCGCGGAAGCTCGTGCTTACGCCGCCGATGAGGTCGGTTGCGATGAAGTCGTATAGATCCGCGGCCGGGATATCGCCGGGCAGGCGTTGGGAATCGCCCGTGATCGCCGCTAGACCGATTACGGCTGGCCAGCCTCGGGCACGATCGTGTGCGGCAAACGCCCCCGGGAGCACTTCGTTCGCTTCGTCTGCTGTGAAGGCCAGCGAGTCCTGCTCCAGGATCAGTATCTCGCCATAGACGATCCGTCTGCCGCTGATCCACTTTGGGCGGACTCTCGATGTGATGAGAAGTCGAGTCGTGGATGCACCGGCGACTTCCTCGATAAGGGCTTCTGCATCCGCGTCCGCTTGAGCGAGGTGATAGTCGTCGATCACGAGGATCGATCTGGTTGGGAAGAGGGCCCCGATAGTCGCTGCTAGCTTCCTCGGACGCCCACTCCGCGAAGCGAGCATCCGGGTTTGCGCAACGGCGGCGTCTTCATCTCTGCCGACCAGCTCTGCCAGATCCACGGCGAGCGCAGCCACATCAGCCATAGCCGGCCCACCCGAGTACCAGTAGACGGGCTCCGACCGGGTCGCGACCCACTCTCGGGCAAGCGTCGTCTTTCCGTAGCCGGCCGGCGCGCAGAGCAGGATGATCCGCGCCTCGGTCTCGTCGAGGATCTTCGTCAGGCGGGGGCGCTTGATGATGTGCGCCGCGATGCCCGTGAGTTGTTGCGTCTCCGCGGTGCCCACTCACCCTCGTCCCCTGCTCGACGGGCCGACGCCAGACCCGCTCCGCACTGCTTCGTAGCTGATGTGACAATTGTGAACCGCTCGCGCCGCGATGGGAAGGGGGGCCGCGGCCGGGGCACGCGCACCGGCCGCGGCTTGCCGTCAGCCCCCGGCGCCGGCCGCTGCTGTGACCGGCGCCGCTACCTCACAGACGAGGGGGTCCTGACCTGTGAGGGTCTTGAACGCGGCGGGAATCTGCCGCCGCCGCGGCACTCCGAGCTTCTGTCGCAGCACGTCGCAATGCGCCTTCACGGTCCGGGCGGAGATGCCGAGCCGTGCGGCGACTTCATCGTTCGAGCAGCCGAGGGCGATGAGCTCGACCACCTGGCGTTGCCGCTTCGTGAGTCCCGTCGTGTCGATGGGAGTTCGGTTCATGGGCGCGGAGGCTACGCGCGCCCACGGGAGTCAACCATTGGCCGACAGGAGTATTTAGACGCGGGCCGCGGCGGCGCGATACGCGCCGCGCACGAACGAGGCGTCGTGCCCGCGCCGGTTCACGTCGGCGAGCTCGTCCTGGGTGAGCGCGCCGATCGCGAGGAGCAGGTCGAGCTCGTCGCGGAGATGCGTGCGCATCATCTCCGGGCCGTCGGTCGCGATCGTGAAGAGGACGCCGTTGTCGATGAACGTCCGGAACACGTCGCGCACCGCCTCCTGGTCGGGCAGCGCCTTCGTCAGCAGGTTCGAGGTCGGGCAGATCTCGAGCACGACCTCGGACTCGCGCAGCTCGCGCATCAGCCCGCTGTCGCCGGCGGCGAGGATGCCGTGGCCGATGCGGTCGGGGCGCAGCACCTCGAGCACCTCGCCGATCTCCTCGCGGCCCATGTCGCCGCCCTCCTCGCCGACGTGGATCGTCACGCCGAGCCCGTGCGCGCGCGCCTCCTCGACCATCGGCTGCACCTGCCGGTAGTCGTAGCGCTCGCCGTTCGGCCGCGGGCCGGCGATGTCGACGCCGACCACGCCGCGCGACATCCAGCGTGTCGCCTTCTCGATGATGACTTCGTTCTGCCGCGGCGTGAACGTCCGGTCCATCATCAGGATCAGGCCGGCGCGCACCTGCGGGTACTCGAGCGACGCGATGTCGAGGCCGCGGATCGCGGCGAGGATGATGTGGTCGAGGTCGCGCTCGCCGCCGCGGTTCCGCTTCATCGGATTGAATCGCAGCTCGAGCGTTGTGATCCCCTGCGAGCGGTACGCGCCCCCGATCGCCGCGTGCACCGACACCTCGACGGCCGCCGGGCTCGACTGGATCAGCTCGTTGTAGTGGTAGATCGCGTCGAGCGCGTTCAGGTCGGGGACGCCGCGCGGGTCGCTCACGGTCACGAGGCGGTCGAAGTCCCAGTAGTCCTTCACCGGCAGCGCGATGCCCTGCCGGTGCGCGAGCGACCACATGATGTCGGAGGAGACCGAGCCGCCCAGATGCGTGTGGAGCTCGGCGAGGCCTTCCATCCGTCGAGTCTAGCCCCAGCCGACGACGGCCCAGCGCCTCCCCCGGAACCGCACGCCGAGCGCCGCGAGCCGGGCCGCGAGGAGGACGTCGAGGGCGATCCAGATGCCGACGATGCCCCAGCTCGCCTCGTAGGCGGCGATCGCGATCGCCAGGAAGACGGCCGCGGCGGCGACCATCGACCACATCAGGTACTGCGTGTCGCTCGCGCCGATGAGGATCCCGTCGAGCGCGAAGACGGCGCCGCCGACCGGCTGCATCAGCGCGAGGTAGGGCCACAGCTCCCTCGCCTCGTGCAGCACCGCCGGGTCGCTCGTGAACGCGCGCGGCAGCAGCGCATAGAGCGGCGCGAGCACGGCGGCGAACACGAGCCCGACGACGACCGACCACGCGATCATCCGCACCGCCGCCGTGTACGCGTCGTCGGCGCGCGACGCGCCGAGCATCCGCCCGACGATCACCTGCCCCGCGATCGCGACCGCGTCGAGGACGAGCGCGAGGAAGAAGAAGAGCTGCGAGCCGATCTGGTGCGCGCCGAGCTGTGCGTCGCCCATCCGCGCCGTCAGCGACGCCGCGCCGAGGAAGCACGCGTAGAGCGCCGTCGTCCGCACCATGATCTGCCGGCCGATGCGCGCCATCGGCGCCATCTCGCGCAGCGACGGCCGCTTCGACTCCGCGTGCGGTGCGAGCAGCTCGCGCGCGAATGCGACGCCCATCCCGCCCTGCGCGATCGCCGTGCCCGCCGCCGAGCCGGCGATGCCCCAGTGGAAGCCGTAGACGAAGAGCACCTCGAGGATCAGGTTCGCGGCGTTCGCGGCGACGACGATGACGAGCGGCCGCCGCAGGTTCGAGACGCCGCGCAGGAAGCCCTCGCCGGCGAGCGCGACGATGGCGGCCGGCATCCCGAGCATGCCG
>JBEQUF010000367.1:0-4406 GCA_040349295.1 Actinomycetota bacterium
GCTGCGCGCAGCGGTCGAGCACCCAGGCGACCTCCGGTGCCGCGTCCTCGACCGCGAGCTCGCCGCGCGCGATGCGGCTGATCTCGCTGTCGGGCTTGTACGTCGAGAACGTCGCGTCGACCCAGCGGAACCAGTCGAAGACGGGGTCGAGCACGGCCGGAGCAGCGTCGTCACGCGTCTCGACGACGATCGGCATCCCCATCACGTGCTCGACGCGCTGCATCAGACCGTCTTCGCCGCCGTGAGCGCCGCCTGGAGCGACTGGCCGAAGGCGTAGCTCGTGTCGGTGGCGCCGCTGATCACGTCGACCTTGTTGATGTCGAACTGCGCGGTCAGCTCCTCCTGCACGAGCATCGGGATCGCCTGCTGGTTGATGAAGACCGAGCGGTCGGTGTGGTTCGGATAGACCGGCACCGCGACGTTCGTGATCTTCCGCGTCACGGTCTTCTTCTTGCCGACCGTGGTCGTCGTCTTCTTGATCGTCAAGGTCACCTGCACGCTGCCCCAGCGGCCGGCGTCGCCCTGCGACCCGTTCACCTTCTTCGTCACCGTGACGACCTTCTTCTTCGGCGTCGTCTTGGTCGCGGCCGACGCCTGGACGACGGGCGCCGCAAGGGCGGCGGCAGACGTCATCGCGAGGACGGCCTTCTGTCTCGTGTTCATGCTGGTCCTTTCAGAGAGCGAAGCGTTCGGCGTGGACGTGGCGGCGCGGCACACCCGCGTCGCGCAGGCGGGCGAGCATCGCGTCCGTCATCCCGGGCGGCCCGCAGACGTAGACGTCGCGCTCGCCGAGATCGGGCACGAGCTCGCGGAGATGGTCCGCGTCGAGGAGGCGTGCGCCCTCCTCCGTCGCGTGGTCGCCGGCGATGACGCGCAGCTCGATGCCGCGGCGCTCGGCGAGCTCGGCGAGCTCTGCTCGGAAGAGCACCTCGTCGTCGCGGAGGACGCGGTAGAGCACGACGGCGTCGCCGCGCACCTGCTCCATGAGGGCCCGGATCGGCGTGATGCCGATGCCGCCGGCGACGAGGAGGATCCGCTCGCGCCGCCGCGCCGCCTCGGTGAAGACGCCGAACGGCCCCTCGGCGAGCACCCGCGCGCCGACCGGAACGGACGCGAGCTTCTCGCTGTGGTCGCCGAGCGCCTTCACCGTGATGCGGAACGAGCGGCCGTCGGGCGCCTGCGAGAGCGAGAACGGATGCGCGGTCCACCACCGGTCGCGCGTGAGGAAGCGCCAGAGGAAGAACTGCCCCGGCTGCGCCTTCGGCAGACGGCGGCCGGCGATGCGAAGCGAGACGACGCCCGGCGCCTCCTCGACGACCTCGGTGACGCGGAGCCCGTAGGCGAGCCCGGCGACGAGCGGCACGAGCACGCGGAAGACGACGAGGAAGCCGAGCGTCGCGAGGTAGAGCGCGCGCCAGTAGTCGGCGGCGACGGTGTCGAGCACGAGCTCGTTGCCCGTCGGGATCTGGTGGAACCACCCGAGCGCGATCCCGGCGTAGGCGAGGAAATGCACGGCGTACCACCATTCGTACGGGAGCCTGCGGCGCACGATCACGAGCGACGTGCCGACGACGGCGATCAGGAAGACGGTGCCGATCGTCGCGACGATCATCCCCGGATAGACGCCGCCCCAGATCATCGTGCGGATCTCTTTGCCGATCGCGTACTTGTCCATGAGCGAGTAGCCCCAGACGCTGAAGACGACGTGCAGGATCAGCAGGTCGACGGTCGCGTGACCGTTCCAGCGATGCCAGACGCTGAGCCGGTCGAAGCCGACGGCGCGCTCGAGCAGGGGGATCCGCGCCAAGAGCAGCACCTGGATCAGCGCCAAAGAGGCGCAGAGGAGGCCCGTGATGCGGGCGATGCTCGTAAACGCGTCGGCGGCGTCCTTCGGCGAGAGGTTGCCGCTCGTCCCGTGCGCCCAGAGCCAGAAGATCGCGGCGCCGTTCCCGAGCACGACCGTCCAGACGGCGAGCAGGCTGAGCGTCCGCCGGGCGGGAAGGCCGATCGGGACGGCGCCGGTGGCTTCGACGGCTGCTGCCATGTCGTCGCTCATTCGAGCGAAGATTTCTGACAAATGCCTGTGAGGCGAGCGTGAAGACGCGGGTCTTACCGCCGCCTTACATACCTGGGCACACTTAGGGATGTGCTGGTACTCGTGGCAGACGACGATCGCGCGGTCCGGGAGGCCCTGGAGCGCGCCCTGCAGCTGAGCGGCTACGACGTCGCCCTCGCGGCCGACGGCAACGAGGCGCTGCTCGCGACGGCCGACCGGACGCCGGACGCGATGATCCTCGACGTGATGATGCCCGGCTACGACGGGCTCGACGTGACGCGGCGGCTGCGCCGGGAGGGCAACCGGACGCCGATCCTGCTCCTGACCGCGCGGGACGCGGTCGGCGACCGCGTCGAGGGGCTGGACGCCGGCGCCGACGACTACCTGCCGAAGCCGTTCGCGCTCGAGGAGCTGCTCGCGCGCCTGCGCGCGCTGCTCCGGCGCGCGGACGCGGAGCCGGCTGAGATGCTCAAGTTCGCCGACCTGACGTTCGACGTCGGCTCGATGGAGGCGCGCCGCGGCGGCCGCCGCTTCGAGCTGACGACGACCGAGGCGCACCTGCTCGAGCTCTTCATGCGCAACCCGCGCCAGGTGCTGCCGCGGCCGCTGATCTACGAGCGTGTGTGGGGCTACGACTTCAGCCACACGTCGAACGCGCTCGACGTGTACGTCGGTTATCTCCGGCGCAAGACCGAGGGCTACGCGGACTCGCGCCTCATCCACACGGTGCGCGGCACCGGATACGTCCTCCGCGAACCGTGACGCTCCGCCTGCGGCTGACGCTCGTCGCGGCCGGCGTCGTCGCTGTCGTCGTCACTGCCGCATCACTCACGACGTACTTCGTGATGCGCCACGAGCTGTACACGCAGGTCGATCAGCAGCTGGCAACACACGCAGCATCTCGCGGAACGATCTATCGCGGCTTCAATCCGTTCGCCGGCGACTACCTGAACGTCGTCGACTCGACCGGGGCGAGCAACGGCCCGGACGGTATCCCGGTGGACTCGGCTATCCGCGCCGTCGCCGGCGGCCACGGGCACGCGTTCTACCGCACGACGAGCGCCAAGGCTCAGGATCCGAAGACCGGAGCCGTGACGCCGATCACGCTGCGTGAGCTCGTCGTTCCGATCAACGGCGGTGCGGCAGTCGTGGCACGCGGCATCGACTACATCGACCACGATCTCAATCGGCTACGGCTTATTCTCATACTCGTGTCGCTCGGGGCGGTCGCCGTCGCGGCGGCGCTCGGCGCGCTCATCTCGCGCGCGACGCTGGCGCCGGTGCTGCGACTGACGGGCGCCGCCGAGCGCATCGCGCGCACGGGCGACCCGAGCGAACGCGTCTCCGAACGCGGCGGCGGCGAGATGGCGCGGCTCGGCAACGCCTTCAACACGATGCTCGGCGCGCTCGAGGAGTCGATCGACACACAGCGGCGCTTCGTCGCCGACGCGTCGCACGAGCTGCGGACGCCGCTGACGTCGCTGCAGACGAACATCGAGGTGCTGAAGCAGGCGGAGCGCGTCGATCCGACGCAGCGCTCGCAGCTCTTTCGCGACCTCGAGCGCGAGGCGCACGAGATGCGCGACCTCATCACCGGCCTGCTCGAGCTCGCGCGCGGCACCGCGAACGTCGAGAAGGCGCCGGTCCAGCTCGACGAGCTGGTCGAGGGCGCCGTCGAGCGTGCCCGCGCGCGCTTCCCGAACGTCGAGTGGGACGAGACGCTGCAGCCGACGAGCGTCCAGGGCGTCCCCGAGCGGCTCGACCGAGCCGTCTGGAACCTCCTGGAGAACGCCGGCAAGTGGAACAACGGCGGCGGCCCGGTCGAGATCCGGCTCCAGAACGGCGAGCTCACCGTGCGCGACCACGGCCCCGGCATCGCCGCCGAGGACCGCGACCGCATCTTCGACCGCTTCTACCGGGCACCGGCCGCGCGCTCGCTGCCGGGCTCCGGCCTCGGCCTCGCGATCGTGCGGGAGATCGCCGAGACGCACGGCGGCACCGTCGTCGCCGACGAGGCCCCCGGCGGCGGCGCACTGCTCCGCCTTCGCCTGCCCAAGTCTTAGGCCGGTCTCATCCGCCCCTGGTTGGATTGCCAGCAGCTATCCCTCCGCCAAAGCTCGGCGCCCCGCTTCCGCCTCCCCTGCGATTCGGGGCGCCGATCCACCTTCAGAGGGTCTTGCGCACGCCGGCCTCGTCGCCCAGGTCGGCGAGCTGACTGGCAAGGTCGCCCGCGAGCGATTCCTGCGAGGAGCCGCGCCAGAACACCGGCAGGACCGCCTCCTTGCGGACGTCCTCGAGCAGGAAGGCGAGGCCGCCGTACATCGCGAGGACGAAGACGACGACGCCGAGC
>JBEQUF010000377.1:0-5273 GCA_040349295.1 Actinomycetota bacterium
GCGCGTCGAAGCGAACTTCGACGGCACGCCGTGGCAGGTCAACCATCAGCCGGTCGTCGTGATCCGCGAAGAGTGGCGCGTCCTCGACCGCTGGTGGACGGAGGAGCCGGTCGTGCGCCGCTACTTCGAGCTGGTGCTCGAAACCGGCGAGAACACCGTCGTCTTCTACGACCGCACGGGCGGCGGCTGATTCACCCAGCGCGGCGCTTGAGCCGCAGCGCGAGCACCGGGCACTCCTTCGCCGCACGCTTTGCGTGCTGCTCGAGCGAGCGCGGGATCGGCGTCGCGTCGACGATCGGGTAGCCCCACTCGTCGAGCGAGACGCGCTCCGGGAAGAGCTCGGCGCACAGGCCGTGGCCGTCGCAGGCGATCGGGTCGACGCGCAGCTCGAGGTCGCTCACGCGAACACCCGCAGTGCGCTCGCGGCGAGCCGTACCGCGCCGTCGGGATGCCTGCACGCTCCCCGGCCGGCGATCGCTCCCAGCCGCCGCTCGAGCCGGTCGCGGTCGACGTGCCGGTCCCGGCTGGCAAGCCCTGCGAAGTCGTCGGCGACCGCGGCCAGGCCGTACACGCACGGTCCACACTGGCCCGCGCTCTCGTCGGCGAGGTAGCGGAGGATGCGCGCCGTCTCCGCGATGCCCGACGTCCCGCGCGGCAGCACGCGCACGGCGCCGGCGCCGAGCGTGGCGCCGTAGGCCTGCAGCCCGCCGTTCGCGAGCGGGACGTCGACCGCGGTGCCGGGGATCCACGTGCCGAAGTAGCCGCCGACGAGAAACGCCTGCGGCTCGCCCGACGTGCCGCCGGCGTCCGCGAGCAGCGCCGAGAGCGGATAGCCCGTGGCGATCTCGTAGACGCCGGCCTCGCGGACCGAGCCGGAAAGCGTCACGAGCACGGTGCCGGGATGCTCGGGATCTCCGACCGAGCGGAACCACTCCGGACCGCGGCGGGCGATGAGCGCGAGCTGTGCGAGCGTCTCCGCGTTCTGCACGAGGGTGGGGAGTCCGCGCACGCCGCGCTCGAACGGCCGCGGTGGTGTGAACGTCGGCAGCGCCGGCCCGCCGTTCAGGAACTGGACGAGTGCCGTCTCCTCGCCCGCGACGAAGCGGTCGGGGACAGCCACAGCCCGCAGCGTCACCTTCGGATCGTCACGCTCCGCGATCGCACGCTCGACCGCGGCGAGCACGACGCGATTGACCGCGACGACGACCTCGCGCGCGCGAACGGCGTGCGCCGCCGCGACCGCGCCGTCGAGCACGAGATGCGGTTGATAGGCGAGCAACACCTTGTCCTTCCCTGCGGGCGGCTCACCCTCGGCGCCGTTGACGACGACGACCGCGCGCCGCCCGGATGCACGGACGGCCGCGAGCTTCCGGCCGGTGGGAAAGCCGCCACCGCCCCGACCGCGCAACCCCGAGCGATCGACGAGCTCGACGAGCGTCCGCCCGTCGACGTCGACGCTGCCGTGCAGTCGCCGGTGCTCGGCGAGCGAAAGCGGGCGCCCGTCGGCGCGGATGCCGGCGAGCAGCCGTCTCGTCACGGGTTCCTGCACCGGCGCCGCGCTCACTCCGAGTCGCCTCCGGCCGCGACGGCGCGGACCGTGCCGCCGACCGTGCCGGTCGTCTGGTCGACGTGCAGCACCAGGTTCAGATCGAGGCGCCGGCCGCGCGCGTCGCGCAACCCGACGAGCACGTGGGTGCCGTCGAGCGCGCGGATCGACCCGGCGTAGAGGTCCGGCGCGGCGTCGGGGCCGAAGCGGACGCCGCTCGCGTTCATCGCGACGCCGCCGCCGTCGAGCGCCGTTCCCTCGAGCCGGATCCACAACCGTCCGGTCACCGCGCCGCGAGTCCGCGCGCGGATGTCGATGCGGACGAGTCCGCCCGGCGCGCTCGTCGACGTCAGATGTCCGTGCAGCGTCGCGTCGAACGGCGCGCTCGGCACGTCGGACACCGTCTGCGCCTGCGGCGCCCGCGTGACGGCGGCGACGTGCCTCGGCGTCGCGACCGCCGTCTGCGGCGTCCCTGCCTTCGCGGCCCAGCCGCGGGCGCCGGGACCCGTGCGGTACCACGCGGCACCGCCGACGACGACGGCGACGGCGGCCGCACCGGCGGCGAGACGGCGGCCGGCCGGCGCAGCCGAGCCGGTCAGGCGAACGGCGAGCGCGCCGAGCACCACGAGCACGGAGCCGACGGAGAGCGCCTGCATCCAGCCGAAGCGAACGTCGCTGCCGGTGCCGAGCGTGTGTGCGAGCGCGACCGGCCAGCTCGCATACGCGAGCCAGTGGAACGCGCGCCAGAGACGATGGCCGATGCGGGCTCGCAGCGCGCTCGTGATCGTCAAGGCGAGAAGGAGGTCGAAGGCGACGGCGCCGAGGCCGAGCCAGACCGGCCGGTAGCTGGCGAGGAACGGGACGACCGCATCGCGGATGCCGATCGGCGTGAAGGAGTCGAGCACCGTCGTGACGATGTGCAGCGCGAGAAAGGCGAGCGTGAGCAGTGTCAGGTTGCGGTGGAGGCCGACGACGAGGAAGCGCGGCCAGCGGTCGCTGCGGAGGCGGAGCGAGCCGGCGATGCCGACGGCGACGACCGCGGTGAGGAGCACGAGCGCGGCGATGCCGGTGCCGCGCGTCGCGTACCAGTAGGCGTGGCTCACGTCACGACCCTCCGGAGACGGCGACCGGCGGCGCGGGAGTGGGGGACGGCGGCGGGGAAGCGGCTGGCTGCTGCTGTTGGGTGGGCGCCGGCGAGCCCGCCTGGACAAGTGTCGGCGCGCTCTGCCGGGGATGTCTCGTCGCGCGCGGTGCAGCGGGGAGCGTCGCGGTGCGTGCGACCGTCGTCGAGTGACCGGGGAACGCCTTCGACGCGAGCACCCCGAAGACAAGCGCGAGCGCGCCGGCGGCTGCGCCGAGTGCAGCGGTGACGAGCCGGAGCCGGCGTACCGCGGCGTCGCGTGCACGGATCCGGTCGCTCTTCACGGGCCGAAGTAGAGCGGCGAGGGATGAACCGCCTGTGAACGCGGCCTGTGAATCAGCTGGGAGTCGGCAGGGCGATCCAGGCGTCCGCGCCGCCGTCGGCGCGGTTCGCGACGCGTGCGTCGCCGCCGTGCGCGGCTGCAATGAGCGCGACAATCGAAAGGCCGATTCCGGCGCCACCTCGGCTTCGCGCTTCGTCGGCCCGGCTGAAGCGGTCGAACGCGCGCTCGAGGAACGACTCTGGGAAGCCTTCGCCGTCGTCGGCGACGTGCAGCTCGATGCTCCCGTTGTTGCGCGCTGCCGACATCACGATCGAACGTGCGCCGTGACCGAGGGCATTGTCGACGAGGTTGCCGAGCGCCTGTTGCAGCTGCTCCGGGTCGGCCTCGACCCGCTCGCCCGTCGGCGTCACGACGACCGAGACGCCGGCGTCCCGCGCACGGGTCGCGAACCGCGCTGCGACCGTCTCGAGCAGGTCCTCGACCTCGACGTCCTCGCTGCGGACCTGCAGTGTGCCGCGGTCGCCGCGCGCCATCAGCAGCAACCCCTCCGCGAGGCGCGACAGGCGCTCGGTCTCCTCGGCTGCGGAGCGCAGCGCCGCCTCGAGCTCTTCCCGCGATCTCGGCCGGCGTAGCGCGAGGTCGAGCTCCGTCCGAAGCAGCGCGAGCGGCGTGCGGAGCTCGTGGCTCGCGTCGGCGACGAAGCGGCGCTCGTGCTCGAGCGACTCCTGCAGCCGGTCGAGCATCGCGTTCAGCGTCTCGGCGAGCCGCGAGATCTCGTCGCTGCTCGCGGGAACCGGCAGGCGCATGTCGGAGGCCGCTGTCACCGACGCGGCGCGACGGCGCATCGCCTCGACCGGGCGCAGGGCCGCGGACGCGAGCAGGTAGCCCGCGAGCGACGCAAGGAGCAGCGCGAGTGGGATCGTGACGAGGAACTCGTCCTCGACGTGGTCGAGCGACTCCTCGCGGGGCTCGAGCGACCGCGCCACGACGACGATCCCGTCGAAGCCCGACGGGTGGACGGCGAGGTAGCGCCAGTCGCCGTCCGGCGACGTCAGCGTCGTCGAGCCGATCCGCTTCGCGCCCGGTGCGAGCGGCCCGCGGACGAGCGGTGCGAGACCGGGGCGCGACGACGCGACGACCCGGCCGGAGAGCGTCAGGAGCTGTGCGAGCGTCGTGCCGCCGCCGACGTCGGTGTCGATCAGCGTCTGCGTGTTCGTGCGGACGCTCGCGACCGCCTCCGCCGACTGCGAGCGCAGCGTCTGGTCGACCGATGCCATCAGCGCCGAGCCGAGCCTCGCGTAGACGAGGGCCGCCATCCCGACGAGCACCACCGCCATCGCGACGCCGAATGCGAGCGTCAGGCGCAGCCGGATCGGGATCCGGCTCATGCCAGTGCGCGCAGCCGGTACCCGATGCCGCGCACGGTCTCGAGCGACCGGACACCGAATGGCCGGTCGATCTTCTCGCGCAGCGCGCGGATGTAGACGTCGATGATGTTCGAGCGTCGCTCGAACGCCATGTCCCACGCGCCGTCGAGCAGCTCCGACCGCGTCAGCACCGTTCCCGGCCGTC
The DNA here is from genome assembly GCA_040349295.1 of Actinomycetota bacterium. Lineage (GTDB taxonomy): Bacteria > Actinomycetota > Thermoleophilia > Gaiellales > Gaiellaceae > Palsa-739. The sequence continues at coordinate 4,543 of JBEQUF010000377.1, forward strand.
GCATGAAGAGCTCGAGCAGCGCGAGCTCCTTCGGCGAGAGTTCGATCTCGGCGTCGCCGCGCCACAGCCGCCGCTGGTTCCGGTCGAGCCGGAGGTCGCCGACCTCGAGCACGACCTTGCGCTCGCCCGGAGCGCGCCGCACGAGCGAGCGCACGCGCGCGAGCAGCTCGTCGAACGCGAACGGCTTCGCGAGGTAGTCGTCGGCACCGGAGTCGAGACCGGTGACGCGGTCGTCGAGCTCGTCGCGCGCGGTGAGCATGAGGATCGGGCTCCAGACGTCGGCCTTGCGCAGTTGCCGGCACACGTCGAAGCCGTCGACGCCGGGGAGCATCACGTCGAGGAGGATCGCGTCGTACGACGTCGCCCGCGCCATCCAGAGCGCGTCCTCGCCGCGATTTGCGACGTCGACGGCGTAGGACTCCTCGCGCAGGCCGCGCGCCAGCAGTCCGGCGAGCTTCTCCTCGTCCTCGACCACGAGCACACGCATGTCTGCATTGTCGCGCCGAACGGATGAGAGTGCGATGAGGGAAACTACGGCGCCGGGAACTGGTCGAAGGGTGCGGATTCGCCTCGGTCTGCCGCGCGGACGTAGTCGACGAAGCCGAGGCCCGGCGCGTGGACGTTGAGATACCGCACGCGTGCGGCGGCCGGCCCGAACGTGTGCGCGACGCCGGGCGGGACGACGACCGACGTGCCGGCCTCGGCGCGCACCGTGCGCCGGTTGGCGCCGA
>JBEQUF010000002.1:0-9312 GCA_040349295.1 Actinomycetota bacterium
ACGGCGCACGAGCGCCTCGAGCCCCGGGCCTTCGAGCGGGAAGCGCAGCGCGTCGCGCACGGCGGCGCCGACGTCCGCCACACCGCGGGCCGGCGGCGGCGGCCGCAGGACGACCGCGTCCTCCGGGACGTTCGGCAGTAGCAGCCGTGTCCCGGAAAGCAGGGGAACTCTTGGCATCGCGCGAGGACAATAGAGTGGACGCGATGTCCCCGAAGACGCTCACCGGCGCCGAGCTGAACCTCGACGACGGCCCGGCACGCGACTCCGAGCTCTTCCTCGTCGACGGTAACAACCTCGCCTACCGCGCCTTCTTCGCCCTGCCGGAGGAGCTCGCGACGAGCGAGGGCTTCCCGACGAACGCGCTGCTCGGCTTCACGAACATGCTCTTCAAGCTGCTCAGCGACTACAAGCCGAAGGGTGTCGCCGTCGCGTGGGACACGCGGCCGACGCACCGTCACGAGGCGGCTGCGGAGGGGGACGTCGTCTACAAGGAGGGCCGCAAGCCGATGGCAGACCTCCTGCGCGAGCAGTTCCCGTACTTCCGGCCGATCGTCGAGGCCTTCGGCTACCGCAACCTCGAGTTCGAGGGCTGGGAGGCCGACGACGTGATCGCGACGCTCGCGACGCGCGCCGACGAGGCGGGGATCAAGACGACCGTCGTCTCGACCGACCGCGACGCCTTCCAGCTCGTGACCGACAACGTCGCGCTGATGATGACGCCGCGCGGCGTCTCCGACGTGAACGTGTACACGCCCGACCGCGTCGAGGCGCGCTACGGGATCACGCCGCGCCAGATCCCGGACTTCATCGGTCTCAAAGGCGACTCGAGCGACAACATCCCGGGCATCCCCGGCATCGGCGACAAGACCGCCGGCCAGCTGATCGCGCAGTACGGGTCGCTCGAGGCCGTGATCGAGCACGCGGACGAGCTCTCGCCCGCCCGGAAGAAGAACGTCATCGAGCACGCCGACCAGGCGCGCCTGTCGAAGCGGCTCGCGACCATGAACCGCGAGCTCGACATCGACTGCGATCCCGCGTCGCTCGTGCTCGACCCGCCGGACCGCTCGCAGCTGCGCGAGATGTTCCGGAAGTTCGAGTTCCGCAACCTGTTCGACCGCATCGACCTGCTCGACGCAGCGGTGCCTGCCCGTGAGCGCATCGTCGTCGGCACGGCCGTGCCGTGGCGCGAGGGGGAGCTTCCGGAGCACGTCACCGGCCGCGTCGGCCTCGCGATCGCCGACGGGCGTTTCGCGCTGGCGCAGGACGACGGCGTCGTCGTCGGGCCCTGGGACGACGCGCTCGCCTCACGCCTGCGCGACGCGGACATCGTCGCGCACGACTACAAGGCGCTGCCGCGGCTGACGCAGCTGCCTGCGGACGACACGATGATCGCGGCCTACCTGATCGAGCCGGGCCGTCCTGCCTACGAGCTCGACGACCTCGCGAACGAGTACGGCGTCGAGGCGCTGCCCGAGCCGCCGGCCGAGGAGGAGACGGCGGCGCTCGTCCGTGCGGCAGAGGTGCCCCGGCGCCTCGCCGCCCCGATCCGAGACCGCCTCGTGGAGCGGGGCAGCGCGGCGCTCTACGACGACATCGAGCTGCCGCTGACGGCGGTGCTCGCGTCGATGGAGGACGCGGGCATCAAGATCGACGCGTACCGCATGGGCGAGATCACGGCGCGGCTCTCCGACCGCGTCGAGGAGCTCGAGTCGAACGCGTACGAGCTCGCGGGCGAGGAGTTCATGCTCGGCTCGACGCAGCAGGTGGCGCGGATCCTCTTCGAGAAGCTGCAGCTGACGCCGGGGCGCAAGGGGAAGACCGGCTACTCGACAGACACGCGCGTGCTGCGCTCGATCCGCCACGAGCACCCGATCGTCGAGGTGCTCGAGGAGTGGCGCGAGCTGACGAAGCTCGTCAACACGTACCTCGGCCCGCTGCCGACGTTGCTCGGCGAGGACGGCCGCCTGCACACGCACTTCAACCAGGCGGTCGCGGCGACGGGCCGGCTCTCGACCTCGAACCCGAACCTGCAGGCGATCCCGGTCCGCACCGACCTCGGTCGCGAGATCCGGAGCGCCTTCGTCGCCGAGTCCGGCCACCGCCTCGTCAGCGCCGACTACTCGCAGGTCGAGCTGCGCATCCTCGCGCACGTCAGCGGCGAGCCGCGCCTGCGCGAGGCGTTCGCACGCGGCGACGACATCCACGCCGCGACCGCGGCCGAGGTGCTCGGCAAGGAGCAGTCGCAGCTGACGAAGGACGAGCGCAACGTCGCGAAGATGGTGAACTTCGGGATCATCTACGGCATCTCCGCCTTCGGGCTCTCGGAGAATCTCGAGATCCCGCGCGAGGAGGCGCAGGCGTACATCGACACGTACCTCGCCCGCTTCCCGTTCGTGCAGGACTTCATCGACCGCACGATCGAGCAGGCGAAGCAGGACGGCTACGTGACGACGCTGCTCGGCCGGCGCCGCCCCGTGCCGGAGATCCGGGCGATGAACCGGCAGACGCGCTCGCTCGGCGAGCGGCTCGCGGTCAACTCGGTCATGCAGGGCACGGCGGCGGACGTGATCAAGGTGGCGATGGTGCGCATCCACCGCCGCCTGCTCGACGAGGGCCGGGGCTCCCGGCTCGTGCTGCAGGTGCACGACGAGCTGCTCGTCGAGGCGCCGGACGCCGAGGTGTCGAGCATGAAGGAGATGGTCCGGCAGGAGATGTGCAACGCCTATCCGCTCGATCCGCCGCTCGCCGTGGACGTCGGCGCGGGCGACGACTGGAACGAAGCGAAGAGCTAGACCTCGTCGGGGATGACGTCCGGGATCAATCCCGGCGAGCGCAACTCCTCGATCAGCTCTTGCGCGTGCGCGAGCACGTCGGCGAGCGGGAGCAGCTCGCCGCGCGGCACCTCGACGGTGACGCGCACGGGCGAGCGCGGGGTGGAGGAGAGCGCGAGCGTCTCCTCGTCGCCGCGGACGATCGCCGTCAGGTCGAGGAACTCGTCGCGACCCGCCGGCAGCTTCGCGCCGGGCGCGAAGCGCGACTCGGCCTGGCGCAGGCGCTGCGAGAGCACGCCGGGATAGTGGCCGGGGATGTGCACGGTCGCCTCGCCGCCGCTCGTCGAGAGCGCGACCGACCAGCGCGTGTAGCCGGCGTCCGCGGGGAGGTCGTGCCGGAGCACCGCGACACCGATCGAGTCGGTCTCGCCGATCGGGTAGCGCTCGCTCACTCCTCCACGGTATAGCCAAGCTCCGCGAGCAGCGAGCCGGCCTCGGCCTCGACGTCCGCAAGTTGCTCTCGCGACAAGTCGCTGCGGTAGCGGCCGATCGAGTCCGGCCGGAAGCTCCCGAGCGCGCGCACGACCTCGGCGTCGGCGACGCCGAGCGCGCGTGCGAGCTCGCCCGCCGAGTCGCGCAGCGACTCGTAGCGCACCTCGACCGTGGCGCCGGTGCGCGCCGCCTCGACGTACCGCCGCCACGCCCAGGCGGCTCGCCGTGCCTCGGACGCGCGCGAGAACTCGTCCCGCCGTTCCGGCTCGACCCAGAAGCGCGCTGCGGCGCCGTAGGCGTGGCCGGCGTCGTCGGCGCCGCCGTGCGCGGCGCGGAACCAGCCGCGCTCGAGCAGCGAGCAGACGACGTCGCGACCGTCGCGGAGCACGTGGACGGCGACTGCGCCGGGATATGCGCGAAGCGCCGAGCGCACGACGAACGACGTCTCCGGCGTCTGCTCGACGCCGCGCAGGCCCCGGGCGAGTCCGAGGAGGCGCACCCGCTCGAGGATCGTGCGCAGGCCGCGGGCCGCCTCATCCTCCGGGAGGCCCGCGAGGCGGGGCAGTGCCGCCTTCAGCGGGGTCACCTCGTCGAGGTCGACGAATCCCGGCAGCGAGCCGAGCGACGCGCCCGTGAAGGTCGTCCCGGAGCGGGGGCAGCCCACGACGAACACGAGCCGCTCCTCGCGCCCGAAGACGCCGCGGAATCCGGATCGGCGTGCGATCCGCCACGAACCCGCCGCGTAGTGCCGCAATCCGTTCACGGCCCGCCACCCTAGCCCCTAACGAAATGCCCGAACGGGCGTCTTTATGCCCAGGGCTATACTCACCCGCCTATGTCAAACACCATCAACGACCCACAGCTCGAGGAAGGCGTCTGGATCACCGGTCCGGACGGCGAGCTGATCCCCGACTACGAGTCGACCTTCCCGACCATCAACGAGGGCGAGGTCGTCCACGGCACCGTCGTCCGCGTTGACAAGGACGAGGTGCTCGTCGACATCGGCTACAAGTCGGAAGGCGTCATCCCCGTCACCGAGCTTTCCATCCGCCGCTCCGTGAACCCGCAGGACGAGGTGAGCGTGGGCGACGAGATCGATGCGCTCGTCATGACGAAGGAGGACGCCGAGGGTCGGTTGATCCTCTCGAAGAAGCGCGCCCGCTTCGAGATCGCCTGGAAGGCGATCGAGGGAGCGCACGAGCAGAGCGAGCCCGTCACGGGGCGCGTGATCGAGGTCGTCAAGGGCGGCCTGATCCTCGACCTCGGCGTGCGCGGCTTCCTGCCGGCGTCGCTCGTCGACATCCGCCGCGTGCAGGACCTGGACGAGTACCTCGGCCAGGAGCTGCGCTGCAAGGTGATCGAGCTCAACCGCTCGCGCAACAACGTCGTGCTGTCGCGGCGCGCCGTCCTCGAGGACGAGCGCAAGGAGCAGCGCCAGCAGATCCTCGACAAGCTCGCGCCCGGCGCGGTCGTCGAGGGGACGATCTCCAACATCGTCGACTTCGGCGCCTTCGTCGACCTCGACGGGATGGACGGCCTGATCCACATCAGCGAGCTGTCGTGGAGCCACGTCAACCATCCGTCCGAGGTGCTCGAGATCGGCCAGAAGGTGCAGGTCAAGGTGCTCGACATCGACCGCGACCGCCAGCGCATCTCGCTCGGCCTCAAGCAGACGCAGACCGATCCGTGGCAGCAGGTGCTCGAGAGCTACGGCGAGGGCGACGTCGTTTCCGGCAAGGTGACGAAGGTCGTCACGTTCGGGGCGTTCGTCGAGATCCTGCCGGGTGTCGAGGGGCTCGTGCACATCTCGGAGCTCGCGCAGCATCACGTCGAGAACCCGCGTGAGGTCGTGTCGCAGGGCGACACGGTCAACGTGCGGATCCTCGAGGTCGACGCCGAGCGCCGCCGGCTCTCGCTCTCGCTGAAGCGCGTCGAGGATGGCATGCCCATCCAGCCTGCGCCCGGCGAGGATGCGCCGCCGCCCGCGCTCGACCTGTCCGAGGACGTGTTCGCGGACGCGGAGACCGAAGCGCCGGCCGACGAGGCCGACGCGGACGTCTCGGACGACGCGGCGCCCGCCGACGAGGAGTAGGCGCGTGCGGCCGGTGACGGTCGCGATCACCGGAGGTATCGCGGCCGGCAAGAGCGAGGCACTCGCAGCCTTCGCACGGCATGGTGCGGCGACCGCGTCGAGCGACGCGGTCGTCCACGACCTCCTCGCGCACGACGACGACGTCCGCCGCGCGATCGGCGAGCGCTGGGGCGAGGACGCGGTCGGCAACCGGAAGCGGATCGGCGAGATCGTCTTCCACGACCGCGACGAGCTCGCCTGGCTCGAGGCGCTGCTCCATCCGAGGACGCGGGTCGCGATCGACGCCTGGCGGGCGCAGGTCGACGCGCCGCTCGCCGTCGTCGAGGTGCCGCTGCTCTACGAGGCGGGCGGCGAGTCGCGCTTCGACGCGGTCGTCGTCGTAACGGCGCCGAAGCCGACGCGCGAGGCGCGACGCGGGCCGATCGACGAGCGCGAAGGCCGTCTGCTCCCGGACGAGGAGAAGGTCGCGCGCGCAGACTTCTCGTACGTCAACGACGGGACGCTCGAGGAGCTCGACTCGTTCGTCGCCGGCGTCGTGGAGAGGCTCTCATCAGACGCCTGATCACCGCGCTCGGGATCGTCGTCGTCCTCGCCGGCGCGTTCGTCTATCTCCAGCGCACGGAGCCGCCCTGGTGGGCGCGGCTCTGGTACCCGCTCAAGTACGCGTCGATCGTCCGCGGCCACGCCGCGCACTACGACCTGAGCCCGGCGCTCCTCGCCGCGGTGATCGAGCAGGAGTCGAAGTTCGACGCGACCGCGCGCTCGAGCGCCGGTGCCGTCGGGCTGATGCAGCTCCAGCCTGCGACCGCGGAGGGGATCGCGAAGTACACCGGCGGCTCGAGGTTCAAGATCTCCGATCTCGACGACCCGGAGATCAACGTGCGCTACGGCGCCTGGTATCTCCACCACCTGCTCCAGAAGTACGGCGACGAGCGAACCGCGCTCGCCGCGTACAACGCCGGCCAGGAGAACGTCGACCGCTGGCGCGAGGCGGGGGAGGGGATCCAGTTCGCGGAGACCCGCGCGTACGTCAGCCGCGTCGAGAAGCTGAAGGGGATCTATCGACGCGCGTACGCGAGCGAGCTAGGGCTGTCCGGCTGACGCGTCGCCCGGCGGCTCGTCGGTCGGCGGCGAGCCGGTCGGCGGCGCCGGCAGCGAGCCGGGGCACGTCCCCGACTTCGCGTTCAGGATCGAGATGCGCTGCGTGCTCGTCGAGTGGTTGCCGCGGATGTCGGCCACCCGCACGGTGATCTGGTAGTTGCCGTTCGCGACGCTCGTCGTGTCGAAGTTCCCCGAGAGCAGGAACAGGTAGCGCCCGGGCATCCCGCTGTACTGCTGGCTCCCGAAGCGCGGGCTGTTCTCGTACGTGCCCTTGCCGTAGTACTTGAAGAACTGCGCGTTCCCGGGGAGCGTCGTGCGCGCGTCCCAGATCGTCGTCAGCGGCACGACCATCTTGCCGCCGATCCGCTGCATCGACCATTCGACGAACGCGGGCGACACCGGCAGGCCGTGGTACGTGCCGGGCACGGCCATCGGCTGCGGGTCGAACGCGTCGACGTCGAGCTCGACGCGGCCGCAGAGCCCGATCGGCGTCTGCACCTCACCGGACTGGTTCCGGACGACGACCTCCTTGACCTTCGGCGTCGTGTGGTCGCGATACGGGGTGAGGTGGCCCCTCTGCAGCGGGTTGACGGCGTGGATGCCGTCGATCTCCGTCAGGTGGACGTGCCCGTAGGGCGGTTGGACGTAGCCGAGGATCGTCTTGCTCACCTTCACGTGCTGCGACTCGCCGACGATCGGGATGAGGTGGAAGTACTGGAACGTGACGTCGTGGTCCGTGACGAGGTTCAGCGTCGCGGCGCCGAGGTAGTGCACCGTCCCGGTCGCGACCGCGTAGATCGGCGTGCCGTTCGGGGCGGAGATGTCGACGCCCTGGTGGAACGAGATGAACGCCGGCCCGTCGAACGCGCCCGAGAGGATGCCGTTCTCGTAGACGGTGCGCGGGTCGCCGAAGAAGCCGCGGATCGGATGCTGCTTGTCGAACGGCCTGAACGGCCACGGGTAGGCGGAGGCGCTCCCGGCGCAGCAGCAGAGCGCGACGAACAGCACGAGCACGAGGCGACGCATGCGGCTCTATTCGACGCCGACCCTGCGTTCCTGGTTAGTTCGTGGCGCGCTGCTCGATCTCGTTCGACTTGTTGGTGAGCGCGGCGAACGCGGCCTGGAGGTAGTCGTTCGCCCCCGCGGCCGCGAGCGTCCACGTGAGCAGCCGGCCGAACCGTGGCGCGATCACCTGTGTCGTCGTCAGGCCGGCGGCGACCCACGTGCCGATGCAGCGGCTGCACGTGACGAGCTCGCCGATTGCCTGCCGCATGTCGCCGGTCCCGACCGGATCCTCGCTGCCCTCGTGGGCGTCGCCTTCGACGAACGGCTCGCGGATGAAGCTCGTCACCTCGTCCCGCGAGATCGTCCGCGCCGCCTTGAAGGTCGCGAGCCCGAGCATCGCGAGGTCGATCGGGCGGTGCTCCTGCGCGTCGCGGCCGAGCGCCTTCGCGAGCACGCCGGCGCTCGCGAGGCCCGAGACGAACGTCCCCATGATCGTCGCATACGCGAGGTACGGCGGTCTCGTCGCCGTGGGCATCGACTCAGTCTGCGCTGCAAAGCGCGCCGGAAAACGTCTTATGACGCGCTACGCGCGTTCTCGAGAAGCTCTTCCGTCGTCAAGAAATAGTGGGAGTGAGTTCGGCGGAGCGTGTCGACGTCGTCTGCGAGCAGCAGCACGACGCCCTTCCCGTCATCCGTGTCCCGGTGGAGCCGTTCAGCCGCGACGAATCGGTCCATCGCGATTCCGGCGTCGTCGAAGGACTCGATCTCCGGCTGTGAACCGTTACGGCGGCTGAAGGTGAGCAAGAAGAAGCTCATGGCCAGATCGTAGTGTCGCCAAAGTCCGGTGGGTCAGGAAGATCGGCGAGTTCGCCGCGTTCGAGCCTGTGGAACGTCTGGCTCAGCTCGTTGAGCCACGAGCGCCATTCGGCCGGACCTTGACCGTGCTTCAGGTCGGTTCCGGCCCTCTGGTCGAGGCGCTCGACGAGCTGCGCCCACTCCTGTTGAAGCGGCGTTCGGATCTGCATCTCTGCGGGGCGGCCCTCGATGCGCTGCACGACGTGCACTGCTCGATAACCGTTCCTGTCCCCGTGCTCCCGAGTGTCCGTTATACGGATGAGTGGGAATTCGTCATCAGAGGGGTACTGCTCCTTGAGTGTCGCGAGGAGCTGTTGCTGGAGTACGGGCGAGGGAAGAATGATCCGCGCGCCCGCGATGTCCTGCATTTGCGACAGCCGCGTGTGCTCTCATGCAAGCTTCGAGATGATCGCTCCGGTCGTCTTGGGGCGCGATGCAACGGAGAGGATCGACTCCTCGGAGAGACCTGCTTCAGAGGCGATGGCATCCACCCAATCGATCCAGGCCTCTGCTCTGCGGATTACGTCGGCCATGGCCGACAACAGCTCGTGAACCATCACGACGAGCGCCGCATACTCGGCCCGGAACATCTCGATGATCGCCAGGTCATCCGAGGTCGGAACCTGTCCGTTACGCACGACTCGACCGACCCGCTCGCCGACGCGGTCTACCGCTGACTTGCTCAGTGCCATTAGAAAAGCCTAGGCCGGGACGCGGACGCCTCACGTACACTTGTTCGCATGCCAGCGCTGAAAACATCGTCCGACTACCGCCCGACCGGCGACCAGCCGAAGGCGATCGAGCTGCTCGCGGCGGGGATCGAAGCCGGCGAGCGCTACCAGACGTTGATCGGCGCGACCGGCACCGGCAAGACGGCGACGATGGCGTGGACGATCGAAAAGGTCGGCCGGCCGGCGCTCGTGATCGCGCACAACAAGACGCTCGCCGCGCAGCTCTGCAACGAGTTCCGCGAGTTCTTCCCGCAGAACGCGGTCG
>JBEQUF010000007.1:0-2886 GCA_040349295.1 Actinomycetota bacterium
GGCGACCGCGTGGTGATCACCGCCGGCACCGCCGTGAACATCCCGGGCTCGACGAACGTGATCAAGGTCGACATCGCCTGATCCGGACAACCGGGGCCAGGCCCGGGCCAGGCCCCGCCAGAGAAGGGTCACGACAGTGGCACGCGAATGTCACGGGGATGGCTGCCCGTCGCCGCCCGTCTCGCTCTGCCCTCGCACGCCGCTGGGTCGCCGTCGGCGTGCTGCTGCTCGTCGGCCTGCTCTACTACCGCCCGCTGAAGGCCTACGTCGACGCCCGCGGCGAGGCCGCCCAGCGCGCCGCCGCCGTGCAGAAGCTCCAGGCCGAGCACGCGAAGCTCGTCCGGCAGCTCGGCTCGTCGACCTCGCTCGGCACGCTCGCCCGCGAGGCGCGGGCGCTCGGCTACGTGAAGCCGGGCGAGCATCTCTTCATCGTCAAGGGCATCCAGACGTGGCGGCAGCGCGAGCGGCGTAGCCTGACGCCGCATGGCAGCTGATCGGGAGATCGTCGCGCGGCAGATCGGCCGCGAGCCGCGCGCGTTCCGCCGGGTCGCCGTCCGCTGCCCGTTCGGGATGCCGGCCGTCACCGAGCAGAGCCCGTACGCGCCCGGCGGCGAGCCGTTCCCGACGACGTACTACGTGACGTGCCGGCACCTCGTGCAGGCGATCTCGCGGCTCGAGGCCGACGGCGGCGTCGAACGGTGGACGCAGGCGGCCGCTCGTGACGAATCGTTACGAGCGAGCCGCGAGTGGGCGGACGCGGAGAGCGCTCGCATCCGCAAGGAGCTGGCCGCAACGGACGAGGGGCTCGGGCTCGACACCGGCGTCGGCGGCGCCGGCCGCACCGGCTCGCTCAAGTGCCTGCACGCGCACGCCGCCTTCGCGCTCGCGCACCCGGAGTACGAGCTCGGCCGCAGGATCCTCGCCGAGCTGCCGCAGCTCTGGCCCGATCGCTGCTGTACTGGCGACCCGTGACCGATCAGCTCGTACGCCAGGAATGGGAGGAGGGGCATCGCCGGCTCGAGGCCGAGCGGCACGACCGCCGCCGCTACGAGACCCTCGTCCGTCAGGTGGAGATCGTCACCGAGGAGCTGCGCAAGCAGGTCGGCCAGACCTTCACGCTCGCCGAGCTCGGCGCCGGCTACCGCGACGCGGAGCGCTGGGCGCGCGAGACGGTCCAGGAGCGCGCCCCCTCGCCCGGGTGGCCGCGCGACCTCGCGCTCGTCCTCGCCGCCGCCTTCCATGCCTACCAGCGCGGCGCGAACGACTACCAGGCATGAGGGGCCGGCTCCTCGCCGCGATCGCCGCCGGCCTCGTGCTCTTCGCCGCCGGAATCGCCCTCGGCGAGGCCCTGCACGACAATCCGAAGCCGGATTTGACCGTTACGCACACGAAAACCTTGCGACCGTAGGTGTAACAACCGGCAGCTTTGGCCAGAATCGAGGGCAATGGCCTACAGAGACGACAGTGAGTGGCTCACGCTGGGGCAGGCAGCCCGGTTCCTCGGCGTCGCCCAGAGCACGATCCGCAAATGGTCGGATCAGGGCCGGGTGCCGGCCTTCTACACCCCCGGCGGCCACCGGCGCTACCGCCGGTCGGATCTCGAGGCGTTCCTCGACCGCTCCGGCCCGGCCGGCCGGCCGAAGTCCGGGCCGCTCGTGCTGCTCGTCGACGACGACGACAAGGTGCGCGAGCTCGTCCGCGTCAACCTCGAGTTCGAGGGCTACATCGTCCGCGAGGCCGGCAGCGCCGAGGACGGCATGGCGGCGATCGAGGAGGCGAAGCCCGACCTCGTGCTGCTCGACGTGATGATGCCGCACGTCGACGGCTGGGAGATGCTCCGCCGCGTCCAGGAACGCTACGGCGCCGGCGCCATCCCCGTCGTCATGTTCAGCGGCAAGGTCGACGAGCAGGCGGAGCAGGAGGCGAACAACGCCGGCGCGCAGGGCTTCATCGGCAAGCCGTTCGATCTGCAGCAGCTGATCGACCAGACGAAGTCGATCGCACCCGTCTGATCCGCTGGAACCGGCACGCCGAGCGGTGGGTGACCCACCACCGGTGGGGTCCGCTCGACCACGTCTTCGTCTTCCTCACGCGGATCGGCACGTGGGGGCTCGTCTGGATCGGCCTCGCAGTCGCCCTCGCGGTCGCGCGGCGCAACTGGCGGATCCTCGTCGTCACCGCGGTGTGCGTCTACGCCGCCGACGGGATCGCGAGCGCCGTCAAGTACGCGGTGCACGAGCATCGGCCCGACTTCCCGGCCGCGCTCGTCGCGATCCCGAAGAGCCACTCGTTCCCGTCCGGCCACAGCGCGACCGCGTTCGCGGGCGCGACGGTGCTCGCCTTCTTCGCGCCCCGGTGGCGCGTCCCGCTGTTCGTGCTCGCGGCCGCGATCGCGTACTCCCGGCTCTACGTCGGCGTCCACTTCCCGCTCGACGTGCTCGCGGGTGCCGCGATCGGGACGGCTACAGCTCTTCTGCTGCTCGCAGCAGCCCGGCCGCGATCAGCAGGACTGCGGCGATCAGGCTGATGAAGATCCCGATCCCGCGGCCGGCGGTGTCGAAGAACGTGTCGGGCACCGAGATCAGGCGGATGAGCACGAAGATCGTCGCGAGCGAGCCGAGCGCGATCAGGACGAGCGACTCCGGCACGGTGGCCGGCAGCTCGATCCCGGCCTCCCGCAGCGCCTCGCGGATGAGCGTCGCGAGGCCGCAGAAGAAGACGAGCTTGCCGAGCGCGCCCGTGTGCCAGCCCGTGACCGAGAGCGTCAGCCCGTCCGCCTGGCTGCCGGCGTACCAGTCGGTGAACGCGGAGATCGCGAGGACGAGGCCGGCGATCCACGCGAGCCGCTCGCCCCAGTAGCCGGGCACGTACTGCGCGCCGCGCGCA
>JBEQUF010000010.1:0-4387 GCA_040349295.1 Actinomycetota bacterium
GCCGCAGCGGTTCGGCCTCTCCTACATGGGGTCGGACAACCGCGAGCACCAGCCGTACGTGATCCACCGTGCGCTCCTCGGGTCGCTCGAGCGGTTCGTCGGCATCCTCACCGAGCACTACGCCGGCGCCTTCCCCTTCTGGATCGCGCCCGTGCAGATCCGGGTGCTGCCGGTCGGGGAGTCCCATCTCGACGGCGCCGCCGGGATCGCCTCGAAGCTGAGCGAGGCGGGCTTCCGGGTCGAGATCGGCTCGCCGACCGACACGATCGGCAAGCGGATCCGGGCCGCCGAGCTCGACAAGATCCCGTTCACCGTCGTCTTCGGCGACCGGGAGAGCGAGGAGTCGCTCGCGATCCGCGAGCGCGGGGGCGAGCAGTCCCAGGCGTCGCTTGCGGACTTCGTGGCGAAGCTTGCTACGCTGAAAGCCTGAAAAGCAGGGGCGGACCCGTTCCTCACCTTCCCGGCCGCACGTGCCAGGGCAGGTTCAACCGAGAGCAACTCCAGGTTGAGAACGGGCCGCTGCATGCAGCGGCTTTTCTATTGCAACCGAATCGAGGAGGAGTAAGCCCAACTTGGTGATCAGTCTTTGAGGCCGAGACGCCGCCCGCAGGAGCAGACCCGTCCGGTCAACCGCGACACGACGCGCATCAACGAGAACATCCGTGTGCCGCGTGTCCGCTTGATCGACAACGACGGGGCCCAGCTCGGGATCAAGTCCACGGACGAGGCTCGCGAATATGCCTACGCAAAGGATCTCGATCTCGTCGAGGTGGCTGCGCAGGCCGATCCGCCGGTCGCGAAGGTCATGGACTACGGCAAGTACAAGTTCGAAGAGGAGCAGAAGCGGAAGCTGGCCCGGAAGCACCAGAGCCAGATCCAGGTCAAGGAGATCAAGCTTCGCCCCAAGATCGGCGTCCACGACTACAACACCAAGAAGGGCCACGTCGAGCGGTTCCTGAACCAGCGCGCCAAGGTGAAGGTCACGATCATGTTCCGGGGTCGCGAGACGACCCACCCGGAGCGTGGCCGGGACCTCCTGCTGCGGCTCGCCGACGACGTCAAGGAGATCGGCGCGATCGAGTCCCAGCCGCTCCTCGACGGCCGGAACATGGTGATGGTGCTTGGCCCCACGAAGAACGCAGGAGTGAAACGAGATGCCGAAGACGAAAACACACAGCGCGACGAAGAAGCGCTTCAAGGTGACGGGAACGGGCAAGATCATGCGCCGTCCGGCGATGCGGAGTCACAACCTGGAACACAAGTCGTCGAAGCGTAAGCGCGGCTTCCGCAAGGAACGCGAGATCGCCGGCTCGGATTACAACGCGCTCAAGAAGCTGTTGAGGTTCTAGTCATGCCGAGAGTCAAGAGAGCAGTCCACGCACAGAAGAAGCGCCGCAAGGTCCTCGAGCAGGCGAGCGGCTACTGGGGGCGCAAGAGCACCCACTACCGCTACGCGAAGGAGCAGGTCGAGCACTCGCTCGTCTACGCCTACCGCGACCGGAAGAACAAGAAGCGCACCTTCCGCCGCCTCTGGATCACGCGCATCAACGCGGCCGCGCGCGCGCACGGCCTCTCGTACAACCAGTTCGTCAACGGCTGCACGAAGGCGGGCATCGAGCTCGACCGCAAGGTCCTGGCCGATCTCGCCGTCAGCGACCCCGTCGCCTTCGGCGCCATCGCCGAGCAGGCGAAGGCCGCGCTCGCCGGCTAGCGCCGGTTCCTCCTGAAGCACGTCGAACGGGCGGCCGCGTGCCGCTCGTTTGGCTCGCCATGAATTCCAACCGATCTGGTAGGGTTTGATTCGCTAATACCTCGCATAAGCGAATCAAGGAGACGAACCGGTGGGGGACGACGAGGCGCTGTATCTCGAGGAACGGTCGGAGCAGCTCGGGCGCAGGACCGGGTTGACGCGGGCCCAGCTCCTCAAGCTCGGCGCGGCGGCACCGGTCGCGGCCGGGCTCGCCAGGTGGGCGCCGGTGGGGAGGGCGCTCGCCGCGGCGAGCCCGATCGTCAAGCCGCTGCCGGCGGAGTGGTTCGTCCCGCTCGGCACGAACGCGGAGATGCGCTGGGACGCCGTGAACGGGCTCGGCTACACGATTCCGAACGAGCGCTTCTTCGTCCGGGACCACACCGCGACGCCGACGATCGACGTCGGGACGTGGCAGCTGCAGGTCTTCGGGACCGGGCTCTCTGCCGGCCCCGTCTCGTTCACCTACGACCAGCTGCGGCAGTTGCCGTCGAAGACGATCACGGCGTTCGTCGAGTGCGCCGGCAACGGGAGGAGCTTCTTCGGCACGCAGCAGGGGACGCCGGCCGCCGGGTCCCAGTGGGGGCTCGGCGCGATCGGCGTCGCCAAGTGGACGGGCGTCCCGCTCGCCGAGGTGCTCGACCGCGCCGGAATCACGAAGCAGGCGGTCGACGTGATGCCGTACGGGCTCGACTCGACCGTCGTCACGAGCGGCGTCGACTACGGGCATGTGCGCCGGCCGCTGCCGGTCGCGAAGGCGCTCGACAACGCGCTGCTCGCCTGGGAGATGAACGGCTCGACGCTGCCGCCCGATCACGGCTTTCCGCTGCGGCTCATCGTCCCCGGGTGGGTCGGCGTGGCGAGCATCAAGTGGATCGGCCAGATCGAGGTCTCGTCGCAGCCGCTCTTCTCGCTCTGGAACACGCAGCAATACGTCATGCAGGGCGACGCCTATCCGGACAAGCCGCTCGTGACGACGCAGGTCGTGAAGAGCGCCTGGGAGCTCGCGCGCGGCGCGACGCTGCCGTCGGGGCAGCGTGTCGCGCTCAGCGGCCGCGCGTGGTCCGGCACGGCGGGCATCGCCCGGGTCGACGTCTCGATCGACCACGGGGCGACGTGGAAGAAGGCGAAGCTGCTGAACCGCAGCGGTCCGGGCAACTGGTCGCGGTTCTCGTACTCGTTCCCGCCGCAGCCACCCGGCTCGTACGAGCTCTGGGCGCGCGCGACCGACAACGCGGGCCGGACGCAGCCCGCGACCGTGCCGTTCAACACCGGGGGCTACCTCTTCGGCGCGATCGTGAGGCATCCGGTTGTCGTTCAGTGACGGGCTGGAGCTCGTCACCGCCGGCGACGAGATCAACCTCGACTATGCCGCGACCACACCGGCGCTCCGCGCGTCGGTCGATGCCGTGCTCGCGGCGCTGCCGACGTACGGCAGCGTCCACCGCGGCGGCGGCGCGCGGAGCCGCGCGACGACCGACGCCTACGAGCGCGCCCGTGCGTCGGTCGCCCGCTTCGTCGACGCAGGTGACGACCATGTCGTCGTCTTCGTCCGCAACTCCACGGAGGCGATCAACCTCGCCGCCGCCTCGCTCGAGCCCGGCGCCCGTGTGCTCTGCTCGCCGTTCGAGCATCACGCGAACCTCCTGCCGTGGCGCGGACACGACGTCGAGCATCTCGAGTTCGCGCCGACGCCGGAGGCACTCGTCGCGGAGGTGGCGTCACGGGAGCTCGACCTGCTCGCCGTCTCGGGCGCGTCGAACGTCACAGGGGAGGTCTTCCCGGTCCGCGAGCTCGCCGCGGCTGCGCACGCGCGCGGCGCGCGCATCCTCGTCGACGCCGCGCAGCTCGCTCCGCACCGTCCGATCAGCGTCCGCGAGCTCGACGTCGACTTCCTCGCCCTCTCCGGGCACAAGCTCTATGCACCGTTCGGCTCGGGCGTGCTCGTCGCGCGCCGGGAGGCGCTGGCGGACGTCCCGCCGCTCCTGAAGGGCGGCGGCGCAGTCCGCGTCGTCACGCTCGACGACGTCGGCTGGGCCGACGTCCCGCACCGGCTCGAGGCAGGCACGCCGAACGTCCTCGGCGCGATCGCGCTCGCCGCCGCCTGCGACGCGCTCGCCGCCGCCGGGATGGAGGTCGTCGCAGCGGAGGAGGCCGCGGTCGCGCGGCGTCTCTGGGAGGGGCTCGGATCCGTTGCGGGCTGCACGGTGCTGCGCGGCTGGCCTGCGCACGACGACCGGGTCGGCGTCGCGAGCTTCACCGTCGACGGGTGGGAGTCGCGCGCGCTTGCCGAGCATCTTGCGTCGGCGCACGGCATCGCCGTCCGTGCCGGCCTCTTCTGCGCGCATCCCTTCGTCGCGCACCTGCTCGGCGCCGACCTCGAGCCCGGCGCCGATCCTTCCTCGCTCGCCGCCGCCGTGCGCGCGAGCATCGGCCTGGGCGTGCGGACGGCCGACGTCGACCGTCTCGTCGACGCCCTCTCGCCTCGACGCGCGCGCCGGCCGGCGGCGCCGCGCGTCGACGTGCACCGCCACCTCTGGCCCGACGAGCTCGTGTCCGTCCTGCGCGCGCGCACCACAGCGCCGTATCTCGACGGCACGTCGCTCGTGACCGACGAGGGCGCGTTCGAGGTGGACGTCG
>JBEQUF010000012.1:0-3773 GCA_040349295.1 Actinomycetota bacterium
GCATCAGCCCGGTCAGCTCGCCCTGGCTGCCCGCGGCGGGCTGCAACGACACCGCGTGCAGGCCGGTGACCTCGCGCAGGATCTCCTGCAGCCGCCACATCAGCTCGAGCGCGCCCTGCGCGCCGTCCTCCTCCTGCAGCGGGTGGAGGCTCGCGAACCCGGGCAGCGTCACGAGCCGCTCGTTGATCCGCGGGTTGTACTTCATCGTGCAGGAGCCGAGCGGATAGAAACCGTTGTCGATCCCGAAGTTCCGCGTCGAGAGCTCGGTGAAGTGCCGGATCAGCTCCAGCTCGTGCACCTCGGGGAGGCGCGGCGGCTCGCGCCGGCGCAGGTCGTCCGGCAGCTCGGGCACCGGCAGGTCGTGCGTCGGCAGCGCCGCGCTCGAGCGCCGGCCCGCCTGCGACTTCTCGTAGATCAGCTTCACGCGCCCGCCACCTCCGCGAGCACGTCGGCGAGGCGGTCGATCTCCGCGGGCGTGCGCTTCTCGGTGACCGCGACGAGCAGGACGTCGTCGAGGCCCGCGTAGTCGCGCCCGAGCGCATATCCCGGATGGACGCCGCGCTCGCGCGCAGCGCGGACGACGTCGCGCGCGTTCCGTCCGACCCGGACGGCAAACTCCTTGAACGTTGTCCGATCTGCAAACACGAGCTCGAGACCCGCGCGCTCCTGCAGCTGCCGCTTCGCGTAGGCCGAGAGCGCGAGGCAGGCCTCCCCCACCTCACGCAGTCCCTGCGGACCGAGCCACGTCAGATACGTGAGCCCTCCGAGCGCCAGGAGCGTCTGGTTCGTCGTGATGTTCGACGTCGCCTTCTCGCGCCTGATGTGCTGCTCGCGCGTCTGCAGGGTGAGGACATAGCCGCGCTTGCCCGCGGCGTCGAGCGTCTCGCCGACGATGCGGCCCGGCATCCGCCGGATGTAGTCCTGCCGCGCGGCCAGGAACCCGTAGTGCGGGCCGCCGTACGAGGGGAAGTTGCCCGCCGCCTGGCCCTCGCCGAGCGCGATTGCGCAGCCGTAGTTGCCCGGCGCCTCGAGCACGCCGAGCGACAGCGGATCGACGTGCGCGATCGAGAGCGCCCCGGCGTCGTTCGCCGCCGAGGCGAGCTGCGGGGCGGCTTCCAGGCAGCCGAAGACGTTCGGGTGCTGGAAGATGACGGCGGCCGCGCCGTCGGCAGCGGCGCGCACGTCCTCGGGATCCGTGACGCCGCCGCGATGCGGCACCTCGACGACCTCGAGTCCGAAGCCCGGCGCGTACGTCTTCACGACCTGGCGGACCTGCGGGTTCGTCGCCTCGGTGACGACGACCTTCGAGCGGTTCGTCGCGTGCTTCGCGATGAAGCAGGCGTCGGCGGTGACGGTCGTCCCGTCGTAGCCGGAGGCGTTCGAGACGTCCATGCCGGTCAGCTCGCAGATCGCCGTCTGGTACTCGAAGATCGCCTGGAGCACGCCCTGGCTCATCTCGGGCTGGTACGGCGTGTAGGCGGTCAGCAGCTCGCCGCGCTGCAGGACGGCGTCGACGACGCCGGGGACGTAGTGGTCGTAGATCCCGGCGCCGAGGAACGAGAGCTCACGCGTGGCGTCGACGTTCCGCGCGGCGAGCTCGCCCAGGTGCGCGGACAGCTCCTGCTCCGACAGCGCCGGCTCCAGGTCGAGCGCGCCGCGGAACCGGACGCCGGCCGGGATCTCGCGGAAGAGCTCGTCGACCGACGGCACGCCGATCGTCGCGAGCATCTGCTCGCGGTCGTCGTCGGTGATGGCGAGGTACGGGTGCTGGCTCACTGCTCCGCAAGCACCTGCTTGTACGCGTCGAGCGAGAGCAGCCCGTCCACCTCGCTCGCGTCGGACATGCGGATGCGGATCAGCCACCCGTTCCCGTACGGATCCTCGTTCACGGTCTCCGGCGCGTCGACGGCGGCCGTGTTCACCTCGAGCACCTCGCCCGAGAGCGGCGCGACGACGTCCGAGACCGCCTTGACGGACTCGACCTCGCCGTACGAGACGCCGGCCGAGACCTGCGCGCCCACGGCGGGCGCCTCGAAGTGCACGAGCTCGCCGAGCGAGTCCTGTGCGAACCAGGTGATCCCGAGGACGGCCTCGTCGCCGTCGATGCGCGCCCAGTCGTGCTCGGGGTGGTACTTCAGATCATCCGGATACGACTCCGCAGCGGCCATCAACGCTCCCTCTTGTAGAACGGCTTCTTGACGATGCGTGCACGGCGGATCTTGCCGCGCACGTCGATGTTCAGCTCGGTGCCGACCGCGGACATCGGGGCGGGCACGTATCCCATGCCGATCCCGACGTCGAGGGTCGGCGAGTGCGTGCCCGACGTGACCTCGCCGCCTCCCTCGATGGTCATGCCGTGGCGAGGGATCGCCCGCTCCTCCATGACGAAGGCCACGAGCTTCCGCTCGGGCCCGTCGGCCTTGATCCGGCGCAGCGCGTCGGCGCCGGTGAAGTCCTTGTCGAGCGCGCACGTCCAGCCGAGCCCGGCGGAGATCGCGTCGGTGTCCGGCGTGATGTCGTTTCCGTGCAGCGCGAGGCAGGCCTCGAGGCGAAGCGTGTCGCGGGCGCCGAGGCCGCAGGGCGTGACGCCGCGCGCGAGCACCGCGTCCCAGAGCCCGCCGGCGTCCTCGGCCATGCAGAGGATCTCGCAGCCGTCCTCGCCCGTGTAGCCCGTCCGGTTGACCATGCACTGGACGCCGTCGATCGTCTCCTCGGCGAAGGTGTTCCACTCGGCCGGCGCCAGCCCGAGCTTCTCGATCGCCTTCGGCCCCTGGACGGCGAGCAGGGCGTACTCGTCCGAGACGTCGCGGACGTCGGACCCACTGACCTCCCGCTCCTTGATCCAGGCGACGTCGCCGTCGCGGTTCGAGGCGTTGACGACGAGCAGCCAGCGGAACTCGTCGATGCGGTAGGCGATCAGGTCGTCGACGATGCCGCCGCGCTCGTTCGGGAGCAGCGTGTAGCGCGCGTGCCCGGGCTCGACCGCCGCCAGGTCGCTCGAGAGGAGCGACTGCAGCAGCTCGAGCGCGCGGGGCCCCTCGACCTCGATCTCGCCCATGTGCGAGACGTCGAAGACGCCGGCGTCGGTGCGGACCGCGGTGTGCTCCTGGATGACGCCGTCGTACTGGACGGGCATCTCCCAGCCGGCGAAGGGAACCATGCGCCCGCCGAGGGCGACGTGCCGGTCGTAGAGCGGCGTGCGGAGAAGCGTCGTCGACACGGCTCGATCCTAATGACCCCGGAAACGGGGCCGCCCTGGCTTACTACCGTAATAGGGCCAGGGCGGCGGACCGGGTCGTGGGGTTGACTCGTACGGTCAACCCTTTGAGGGCAGCGGTGATGTACCGCGCCCGCTCGGGCCGAAACCTCCCCGCGGAAACTTCTATTCGTCGCGGAGGAACGAGGGCACGTCGAGCGCCTCGTCCGAGGGCTTGAACGGCGACGACGGCCCGCTGGGCGTCGGCACGGGCGCCTCGCCGAAGCCGCGGCGACGGCGCCGCTGCCCGCCGCCGAAGCCGGTGGCGATGACGGTGACGCGGATCTCCTCGCCCATGGCGTCGTCGATGACGGCGCCGAAGATGACGTTCGCGTTCTGGTCGGCGGCGCTCGTCACGACCTCGGCCGCCTCGTTGACCTCGAAGAGGCCGATGTCGGCCGGGCCGGTGATGTTGAGGAGGATGCCGGTGGCGCCGTCGATCGCGGTCTCGAGGAGCGGCGACGAGACGGCGGCCCGCGCGGCCTCGGCGGCGCGGTTCTCGCCGGACGCGATGCCG
>JBEQUF010000027.1:0-7151 GCA_040349295.1 Actinomycetota bacterium
GACGCGACCGTCTCGCGATGCGCCGCGGAGATGAGCGGCCCCATCTCGGTCGCGTCGTCCTCGGTGTCGCCGACCTTGAGCGCCCGCGTCGACTCGATCAGCAGCTCGGTGAAGCGGTCGTACGCGCTGCGCTCGACGAGGATGCGCGAGCGCGCACAGCAGTCCTGGCCGGCGTTGTCGAACACGGCGTACGGCGCGGCGGCGGCGGCGCGCTCGAGATCCGCGTCCGCGAAGACGACATTGGCCGACTTGCCGCCGAGCTCGAGCGTGACGCGCTTGATCGTCGCCGCGGCGCCCCGCATCACCTGCTGCCCCACCTCCGTCGAGCCGGTGAAGCCGATCTTCGCGACGTCGGGATGCTCGATCAGCCGCGCGCCGACGACCGAGCCCTTGCCGACGACGACGTTCAGCACGCCCTCCGGGATCCCGGCCTCGAGCGCGAGCTCCGCGAGCCGCAGCGCCGACAGCGGCGTCAGCTCGGCCGGCTTCAGCACGACGGTGTTGCCGCACGCGAGCGCCGGGCCGAGCTTCCAGGAGGCGATGTTGAGCGGGAAGTTCCACGGCACGATCAGCCCGACGACGCCGAGCGGCTCGCGGAAGGTCATGTCGACGCCGCCTGCGACGGGGATCGTCTCGCCGAAGTGCTTGTCGACCGCGCCCGCGTAGTAGTGGAAGACCTGCGCGACCATCCCGACCTCGCCGCGTGCACCTGCGATCGGCTTGCCGGCGTTCCGGGACTCGATGCGCGACAGCTCCTCGTGGTGCTCCTCGACGAGCGTCGCCAGCCGGCGCAGCAGCCGGGCGCGATCCGCGGGAGCGACCGCACGCCACGCCGGGAACGCCGCCCGGGCGCGCGCGACCGCGGCGTCGGCCTCCTCGACGCCCGCCGACTCGAGCTCGGCGAGCGGCTGCTCGGTCGCCGGGTTGAGGACGATCACGAGCGCCGCGCCTCCTCGACGAGCTTGTCGAAGACCGCCTGGTCGTCGCCCGCCTCCGGATGCCAGAGCACGCCGACCGCGAACCGCTTGTCGGGATCCTCGAGCGCCTCGACGGTGCCGTCCTCGGCCCACGCGACTTCGCGCAGCCCGTCGCCGACACGGCCGATCCCCTGGTGGTGGTGCGACTTCACGTCCCCCTCCACGCCGCCGAGCCTCGACCCCGGATCGACCCGCACCGGATGCTCGGAGAACTCGCCCATCACGGCGCGGTGCTGTTCGTGCCCGACCTGGTCGGGCAGGTGCTGGACGAGGTCGCCGCCGCGGGCGACGTTCAGCACCTCGACGCCACGGCAGATCGCGAGCACCGGCAGGTCGCGCTCGAGCGCCGCCTGCAGGAGGGCGAACTCGCCACGGTCGCGCTCGGAGTGTTGGCCGATGTCCTCGCCGCCGGAGAAGACCAGCCCGTCGAGCCGGCTCAGCGTCTCCTCGACCTCCTCGCCGTCGGGCGGGATCAGGAAGGCACGGCCGCCGGCGCGCTCGACGGCGCGCACGTAGTCGTACGGGATCAGCGCCGCCTCGAGCTGCCAGTGCCCCCACGCCGCCGGGACGACGTAGGTGGTGATGCCGATGACAGGTCTAGCCACGCTCGAACAGCCGGGCGCGCTCCCAGTCGGTCACGACCTCGTCGAAGAGGCGCTGCTCGACCCGCGCGTAGTTCAGGTAATGGTCGACGACCACGTCGCCGAGCAGCGTACGTGCCGTGCTCGAGCCGTCGAGGTGGTCGATCGCCTCGCGCAGCGAGTGCGGGAACCGCTGCGCGTCGGACTCGTAGGCGTTGCCCTCGAACGCCGGCCCGAGCTCCAGTTCCTGCTCGATGCCGTACAGGCCGGACGCGATCAGCGCCGCGAACGCGAGGTACGGATTGACGTCGGCGCCGGGGATGCGGGTCTCGGTACGCAATGCGGAGCCGTGGCCGACGATGCGGAACCCGCACGTGCGGTTGTCGTATCCCCAGGCAAGCGTCGTCGGCGCCCAGCTCGCAGCCGCATAGCGCTTGTACGAGTTGACGTTCGGCGCGACGAAGACTGCGAAATCCGCAGCGAGCGCGATCTGTCCAGCGAGGTACTGCTTGAAGACGTCCGTCTCGCCGGCGAACGCGGACTCGCCGCCGCGCCACAGCGACGAGTGGATGTGACACGACGACCCGACCCACGTGTGGTCGGGCTTCGCCATGAACGAGACCGACGAGCCGTGCTGGTGGGCGATCGCCTTGATGCCCGTCTTGAAGATCGAATGGTCGTCGGCCGCCTTCAGCGCGTCCGCGTACTTGAAGTTCAGCTCGTGCTGCCCGGGCCACGCCTCGCCCTTCGACCCCTCGACGACCATGCCGGCGCCGCGCATCGCGTTCCGAACCTCGCGCAGGAAGGGCTCGTCGTAGCCGCTCGCGAGGATGTTGTAGTCGAGGATGTACGGCACGCTCGGCGTCAGGTCGCGATAGCCCTTCGCCCGCGCCTCCTCGTACGACTCCTTGAAGAGGAAGAACTCCAGCTCGGAGCCGACTTTTGCTTCGAAACCCTGCGTTTTCGCGCGTTCGAGCACCGCCTTCAGCACCTGTCTCGGCGACACGGGCACGTCGACGTCGCACAGCACGAGCGCGGTCGCCTCGTGCCACGGGACGCGGCGCAGCGTCGACAGATCGGGATGCAGGCCGAAGTCGCCGTAGCCGCGCTCCCAGCTCGCGAGCTCGTAGCCCGGCTGGGGGTCCATGTCCATGTCGAGCGCGAGCAGGTAGTTGCAGCCCTCGACCTCGTGGCCGGCGCCGATCTCGTCCAGGAAGAACTCGGCGTGCAGCCGCTTCCCCATCAGGCGGCCCTGCATGTCGGTGAACGCCGCGATCACCGTGTCGATCGCGCCCGACTCGACGTCCGCTCTGAGCTCTTCAATTGTGAGCATGTTGCGCAACCTAACCGAATGCGATTGGGTTGCCCCATCCCTCGACTCGAAGGAGGCTGGATGAGCGCGCTTCCGCACGACGACGACGAACAGACCCTCCACCGGCTCGGTTATGCGCAGGTGCTGTATCGCGAGATGGGCGGCTTCTCGAATTTCGCCATCTCGTTCACGATCATCTCGATCCTCGCCGGCTGTCTGACGTCCTACTTCATCGGCTTCAACGACGGCGGCCCGGTCGCGGTGGTGTGGGGCTGGCTCATCGTCGGCGGCTTCGTCACGCTCGTCGCGCTCGGCATGGGCGAGGTCGCGTCGTCGATGCCGACGGCCGGGGCGATCTACTACTGGTCGTCGAAGCTCGGCTCGCCGGCCTGGGGCTGGTTCACCGGCTGGTTCAACCTGATCGGCCAGATCGGCGTCACTGCCGCGATCGACTACGGCGCCGCGATCTTCTGGACGGCGCTGATGAACCTCTGGTTCCCGAGCGTCGGCACGGACACGCACACCGTGTTCATCACGTTCAGCGCGATCATGGCGGCGCATCTGCTGCTGAATCTCAACGGCGTTCGGCTCCTCGGCCGGCTGAACTCGCTCTCCGCCTGGTGGCACATGGTCGGCGTGCTCGTGATCGTGCTCGTGCTGATCGTCGTCCCCGATCATCACCAGTCGGCGTCGTTCGTCTTCACGAAGACGCTGAACGTCTCGGGCTTCAGCGGGCACAACTTCACGAGCGCGACCTTCTGGTTCGTGTTCGGGATCGGGCTGCTGATGGCGCAGTACACGTACACGGGCTACGACGCGTCGGCGCACATGAGCGAAGAGACGCGGCAGGCGTCGCGCTCGGCCGCGATCGGCGTCGTCATGTCGGTCGTGATGTCGGTGATCTTCGGCTTCATCCTCCTCGTCGCGGTCACGTTCGCGATCCCGGACGTGAACGGCACGCTGAACGCGGGGGCATTCGACATCACGTACATCTGGCAGAACGCGATGAGCACACGCTGGGCCGAGTTCCTGCTCGTCATCGCCTGCGTCGCACAGTTCTTCTGCGGTGCTGCGTCGGTGACGGCGGCGTCGCGGATGATGTTCGCGTTCTCGCGCGACGGAGCGGTGCCGGGGCGGAGCCTCTGGCGGCGCGTCTCGACGCGGAACCGCGTCCCGACCTACGCCGTGGCCGCGATCGCCGTCCTCTCCTGGGCGCTGATGCTGCCGACGCTCGCGAACGGCGCCATCGGCTACCTCGTGGGCACGTCGATCGCCGTCATCGGCCTCTACATCGCCTACGCGGTGCCGATCTACCTGCGCTGGCGCGCGGGCGACTCGTTCCAGCCGGGCGCGTGGTCGCTCGGGCGGCACTACAAGTGGATCAACCCGCTCGCGTTCTCGTGGGTCGTGCTGATCGTGATCCTGTTCCTCATGCCGACGGTGCCGACGGCGATTCCGTGGCACGACGGCTTCGACTGGAACGTCGTCAACTACGCGCCGATCACCGTCGGCGGCGTGCTGCTGATCGTCGGCGCGTGGTGGGTCGTCTCGGCTCGCAAGTGGTTCAAGGGTCCGGTGCCGGAGGGCACCGACGAGGACCTGGCGCGGATCGAGGCCGGCTTCGACGTGACCGAGGCCAGCACCCAGCCTGCATAGGGGTATTCCGGCGGGCGGTGGGCGGCAATGTACGGATGCCGCCCACCGTCTCGACGGGCGACGCTTGACCCGTCGAAATCGAAAGGAGCCCACGATGTTCAAGACGATCGTCTGGGCGACCGACGGGTCGGAGCATGCTGACCGCGCCCTGCCGCTCGTCACTGGACTTGCTCGCGCACACCGGTCGAAGATCGTCGCCGTCCACGTCGACGAGCTGCTGGCCGGCCGCCTCGGCGGCGCCTCCCTGCTGGCGGACGATCCCGAGATCGTCCAGAAGATCGAGCGTCAGGTCGGCGAGCTGCGCGACGGCGGCTACACGGTCGAGTTCCAGCTGATCCGCGGCGTCGACGGACTCGCGTCGATGATCGCCCGCGCGGCCAGGAAGGCCGACGCGCAGCTGATCGTCGTCGGGACGCACGGCCACGGCGGCCTCGCCGCGGCGCTGCTCGGCAGCGTCGCCCGCGGCCTGCTGCACGAGGCGGACTGCCCCGTGCTCGCGGTCCCGCCGTCCGAGGTCCGCGAGCTCGCGCTCGCCTGACCCGCACCCGGATTCGCCTCTCGGTCGTTGGAGCGGTGTCCAACCGCTCCTACGACCATGGAGGAACCGGCGATGCGCTTCCGCATCTTCGCCACGGCTGGGGTCGCCCTCGCATCGGCCGCCGTCCTCGCCGTGCCTGCACTCGCGAGGACGCACCTGACCCATCAGGTGAACGTCACGGTCAAGAACACGGGGTGCAGCCTCCAGCTGCGCTCGGTGAGCCACCGCAACACGACGATCGTGTTCCAAGTCGTCAACCTCGGCTCGAAGCCGGCCGGCATCGTCATCTACGGCCTGAAGTCGAGGTTCGCAGCGCCGAAGGTCGGCGCGTCCGACCTCGAGATCAGGTTCCGCGGACCCGGCCGCTACACGTACAAATGCGTCCGCGGCAGCTACCTGCACCCGACGAAGCTCGAGTCGGGCGTCTTCACGATCCGCAAGAAGTAGCACCGGCGCGTCGCGGCTATCGTCGGACGGTGCTCGACGCCGCCGAGGTAGTCGCGACGCTCTCCCAGTCGGGACCGCGATACGTCTCGGACGACGCCGAGTTCGCGGTCTGGAGCGCCAACCTCGGCGAGGCGGCCTCCGCCGACGCGGTGACGCTCACCGGACCGCTCGCGCATGTGACGGCGGGCGAGCAGCTGCTCTGCGTCGGCGCCTGGCGCGAGCACCCGCGGCACGGGCGCCAGTTCGTCGTCGAGTCGTTCCGCGCCGTCCTCCCCCGCTCGTCCGACGGGATCCAGCTCTGGCTGACGCGCCGCGTGCCCGGGATCGGCCCGACCTTCGCCCGCGCGATCGTCGAGCACTTCGGCGCGGAGCACGTCTTCGCCGAGCTCGACCGCGATCCCGACCGGCTGCGCGAGGTCCGCACGAAGGCCGGCCGGGCGATCTCGCGGAAGAGCATCGAGCGCGCGGTCGACGCCTGGCGCGAGGTGGCCCGCATCCGCGAGGTCGAGACCTTCCTCTTCACGCACGGGATCAGCGCCGGTCTCGCCACGCGGCTCGTGCGCGAGTACGGCGACGACGTCGTCGACGTGCTGACGCACGAGCCGTACCGGCTGACCGAGATCCGCGGCATCGGCTTCCGCAACGCCGACCGGATCGCGCAGTCGCTCGGCTTCGAGCCGGATCATGCGGAGCGGCTGCGCGCCGGGCTCCGCTTCGTGCTCCAGCAGGCAGAGGCCGACGGCAACACCTTCCTGCTCCTCGACGAGCTGTGGCGGGGCGCCGCGCGGCTCCTCGGTGTCGCCGACGAGGACGCGCTGTCCTCGGCGCTGCGCGCGTTGATCGTCGAGTCGGAGCTCGTCGTCGAGGGCGAGCGCGTGTACCGCGCCCAGCTCTGGCAGCTCGAGACCGAGCTCGGCGAGCTGCTCGGCCGGCGCGCGAGGACGACCGTCCCGCCGCTCTTCGACGCCGTCGACCGGCCGGAGCTCGCCGTCTCCGACGAACAGTGGAGCGTCGTCGAGCTCGTCCGCACCCGGCCGCTCGTCCTGCTCACGGGGCTGCCCGGCGCCGGCAAGACCCATACGCAGCGCGTGCTCGTCGAGATCGCCCGCCAGGCGCGGCGCCGGGTCCTCCTCTGCGCGCCGACCGGCAAGGCCGCGCGGCGGATGCAGGACCTGACGGGCCACGAGGCGATGACGATCCACCGCGCGCTCGGCTACTCGCCGCTCGAGGGGTTCCAGCGCGACGAGGACCGGCCGCTCTCGCGCGACTACGAACTCGTGATCGTCGACGAGGCGTCGATGCTGTCGCTCGACCTGGCGGACGCCCTCTTCCGCGCCGCCGGCACCTGCCATGTCGTGCTCGTGGGCGACACCGACCAGCTGCCGCCGATCGGCCCCGGCCGCGTGCTCGCCGACCTCGTCGCGAGCGGCGTCGTGCCGCGCGTCCACCTGACCGCGATCTACCGGCAGGCGGCGCGCTCGCTGATCATCCAGAGCGCGCGGCGCATCAACGGCGGCGAGCTGCCGTTCCTCAGCTTCGACGAGGCGCGCGCGACGCTCGGCCCCGACGCCGAGTTCGACGAGGACTTCTTCTTCATCGGCCGCAACGGCCCCGAGTCGGTGCGCGAAGCCGTCATCGAC
>JBEQUF010000119.1:0-3299 GCA_040349295.1 Actinomycetota bacterium
AGCGTCGGCGACATCGCCCGGAGCGCGCGGAAGTCGGTCCGTGCCGCGACGACGAGCGCGACGAGACCGAGCAGCGCGTACGTCCCCTGCCGCTCGAGATAGCCCATCGGGTTGCCGTTGCCGAGCGCGGCCGACGCCGACGTCGCGCTGTAGACCATGACGAGGCCGAAGGCGGTCAGCGCGAGCGGGACGAGCAGCAGCAGCTGCGACTCGAGCGAGTGCGGCCTTTTCACGCAAGCTCCTCGACGAGCCGGCGGAAGTGGTCTCCGCGGGCGGCGAAGTTCTCGTACTGGTCGAAGCTCGCCGTCGACGGCGACAGCAGCACGACGTCCCCTGACGTCGCGAGCTCGTGTGCGCTGCGCACTGCCGCCGGCAGGTCGCCGTCGCGCTCGTAGGCGACGCCGGCGCCGTCGAGCGCCGCCGCGAGCTCGTCGCTCGTGGCGCCGATCAGGTGGATCGACCGGACCCGCGCCGGGATCGCGGCGGCGAGCGGCGCGAAGTCCTCGCCCTTCGGCGAGCCGCCGAGGATCAGGTGCAGCGGCGACTCGGGATACGCCTCGATCGCGCGCCGGGCGGCAGCCGTGTTCGTCGCCTTCGAGTCGTTCACCCAGCGGACGCCGTGCAGCTCGCGCACGAGCTCGAGCCGGTGCGGCACGCCTGCGAACGTCCGCAGCGCCTTGGCGATCGCCTCGTCGTCGACGCCGGCCGCGCGGGCAGCGAGCGTGGCTGCCGCCGCGTTCGCGCGGTTGTGCGCGCCGGGCATCGACGGCTCCGCCGGCAAGGCGTCGTCCGCCGCGAACTCGAGCGCGCCCTCGATGCCGAAGCCGCGCGGCGCGATCTTCACGTGCGCGCCGTCGACGACGCGCAGCTTGGCGGCACGGTACGCCTCGAACGTCCCGTGCCAGTTCAGGTGGTCGGGCTCGAGATTCGTCAGGACGGCGATGTCGCACGCGAACGCGTCGACGTCGTTGAGCGCGAAGCTCGACAGCTCGAGGACGAGGTCGCCGGTGACCGACGACGCGACCTCGCTCAGCGGGGCGTGCTCGTTGCCGGCGAGCGTCACGTCGTGCTCGGCGGCCGAGAGCATCGCGCCGAGCAGGCGCACGGTCGTCGTCTTGCCCTTCGTGCCGGTGACGCCGACGACGCGCACGCCGTCCGGCAGCAGCCGGTAGCCGAGCTCGAGCTCGCTCCACACCGGGACGCCGCGCTCGCGGGCGGCCTGGACGACCTCGTTCGACGGCGGGACGCCCGGCCCCTTGACGAGCAGGTCGACTCCGGCGACGGCGGCGGGGTCCTCGTTGCCGAGCTTCCGGTCGACCGCCTCGACCTCGACGCCGCGCGACTCGAGCGCCGCGCGTGCGGCCTCACCCGTCTCCCCCAGCCCGAGTACCAGGGCACGCCGCGGCAGCCAGTCGCTCGACATGCCGCTCTTCTTCGCCCTACGAGGCTCTGACCCTCGCGATCTCGGGGTCGTTCTCGGCGAATTTCCCCACGACGAGGTCGACGCTCGCGTCCGGGAGCGGCAGCACCGGCAGCTCGCCGAGCAGGTAGTCGAGCCGCGGGTCGGCGAGCTCCGTCTCGAGCCGCTCGATCGCCTCGACCGACGGGTCGATGACGACGATCTCCTCGTACGCCCCGAGCGTCGGCAGCGCGTCGCGCACGAAGGCGGATCCGAGGATCGCCGCTTTCACTTCTGTCCGAAGTAGTAGCGGTAGAAGAGCGCGAACCCCATCGAGCAGAGGATGCCGGTGACGATCCAGAAGCGGATCGTGATCTTCGTCTCCGACCAGGCCTTCATCTCGAAGTGGTGGTGGATCGGCGCCATCAGGAACACGCGCCGCCCGAAGTACTTGAACGAGAAGACCTGGATCATCACCGAGAGCGCCTCGATCACGAAGATGCCGCCGATCAGCAGGAGCAGCAGCTCGGTCTTCGTCATGATCGCGAAGGTCGCGATCGCGCCGCCGAAGGCCATCGAGCCCGTGTCGCCCATGATCACCTCGGCGGGGAAGGCGTTGTACCAGAGGAAGCCGATCGCGGCCCCGATCAGCGCCGCGCCGATGATCGCGAGGTCGAGCTTCGTCAGGTTGCGGTGCGCCGGGTTCGTCGACGAGCGGACGAACGAGACGATCATCATCGCCGTGAAGGTGAAGATCGAGATGATCCCCGTCCCCGCGGCGAGCCCGTCGACGCCGTCGGCGAGGTTCGTCCCGTTCGAGGCGCCGGCGATGATCAGGAAGAGGAACGCGTACCACCCGTAGGAGAGCGGGACAGTCCAGTCGACCACCGGCACGTAGATGTCGGTGCTCAGGTGCAGGTGGCGCGCGACGATCGCGACGACGACCGTCACGCCGGCGAGCAGCAGGATCTTCCAGCGGCCGCGCAGCCCGAGCGAGCGGCGATGCGTGAGCTTGATGAAGTCGTCGAGGAAGCCGATCGCGCCGCACGCGAGCGTCGCGAAGAGCACCGTCAGCGCCTGCAGACGGAAATGCGTCATCGGCAGGAAGCCGATCGTCGCCGCGAAGAGGATCAGCAGGCCGCCCATCGTCGGCGTCCCCTGCTTGACGCGGTGATGCTCCGGCCCCTCCTCGCGGATGTGCTGCCCGAATTCGTTCGCGCGGAGGAACTCGATGAAACGCGGCCCCATCACGATCGACACGATCAGCGCGATCAGGCCGGCGATCAGGACGCGGGTCACGTCAACGCCTCCGCCACCAGCTCGAGGCCGACCGACCGGGATCCCTTGACGAGCACGGCGTCGCCCGGCTCGACGAGCCGCAGCGCGAGCTCGACCGCCTCCGGGGCGGTCGCCGCCCAGGCGGTCGGCTCGTAGGCACGCGCGAGGTCTCCGACGCCGATCACGACGTCCACACTTCCGAGCTCGCGGCCGATCTCCTCGTGGAAGCGCGCCGCATCGCCTCCCAGCTCCGCCATCTCCCCAAGGATGGCAACTGTGCGCCTCCCTCTGGCGCAGTCCTGCAGGTGGGCCAGCGCGGCGCGCATCGCGACCGGGTTCGCGTTCCAGGCGTCGTTGATCAGGAGGCCGCCGCCCGGCAGCTCGGTCTCCTGCGACCGCCAGCGCGAGAAGGCGACGTGGACGACGCCGGCGGGCCGCGCGTAGCCGAGCGCCTCGAGCACGGCGAGGGCGCCCGCGGCATTCGCGGCCTGGTGCCTGGCGCCGAAGTCGAACTCGACGCCGTCGACGACCGCGTGCCCGTCGCGGAGCTCGACCGGCGGCCGCTCGAACCGCCGCGCCTCGTACCCGGCGAGCAGGGGCTCGTCGGCGGGGACGATGCCGA
>JBEQUF010000056.1:0-5337 GCA_040349295.1 Actinomycetota bacterium
GAAGCTCGAGGATCTCTTCGCCGTTGCCCGCTGATCCCGTCAGCGAGCTCGCGGCGGCGCTCGGCGCGGACGTCGCGCTCGAGCGTCCGAGCGAGGCCGAGCACGGCGACTACGCGACGAACGCGGCGCTGAAGCTCGCCGGCGTGCGGCGCAAGCCGCCGCGCGAGCTCGCGGCCGAGCTCGCCGCCGAGGCGGAGGCGCTGCCGCACGTCGCCCACGCGGAGGTCGCCGGCCCGGGGTTCGTGAACCTCTTCCTCGACGACGCGTGGTTCGTCGCCGCGCTGCGTGCGGTGCTGCGCGACGAGCCCTGGCCGCCGACCGGCCGGAAGGTGCAGGTGGAGATGGTGTCGGCGAACCCGACCGGCCCGATCGTCGTCTCGGCGGCGCGGAACGGCGCCTACGGCGACTCCGTCGCGCGACTGCTCGCGCACGTCGGCAACGAGGTCGAGCGCGAGTACTACTACAACGACGCGGGTCGGCAGATCGAGCTCTTCGTCGAGTCCGTGCGCGCCGCGCGGGCCGGCGAGCCCGTGCCCGAGGGCGGCTACGAAGGCGCCTACGTCGCGCTGCTCGACCCGGACGATCCCGTCGACCAGATGCGCGAGCAGATCGAGGCGACGCTCGAGCGGTTCCGCGTCCACTTCGACACGTGGCGGCGGCAGGTGGTCGTCGAGCAACAGGTGGCGGCGACGCTCGCGAAGATCGACACCTACGAGTCCGAGGGCGCCACCTGGGCGCCGACGACCCGGTTCGGCGACGACAAGGATCGCGTCGTGATCCGGTCGGACGGCACCTACACCTACTACGCCGCCGACATCGCGTACGTCGAGGACAAGCTCGAACGCGGGTTCGACACCGCGATCTACGTCCTCGGCGCCGACCACCACGGCTACGTCGCGCGTCTGCGCGCCGCCGCGGGGCTGCTCGGCTACGACCCGGAGCGGGTCGAGGTGCTGATCTACCAGTTCGTCAACCTGACGAGCGGCGGCGAGACGACCAAGATGTCGAAGCGCCGCGGCGACATCGTCACGCTCGACGAGTTCCTCGACGAGATCGGCGTCGACGCGGCCCGGTGGTATCTCGTCAACCGCGGCCCCGACCAGCAGATCGACATCGACGTCGATCTCGCGGCCGAGAAGTCGCAGAAGAACCCGGTCTACTACGTGCAGTACGCGCACGCGCGCATCGCGTCGATCCTGCGGCAGAAGCCGGCGGGGGCGTTCGAGTCGCCGGCGACGGTCGAGCGCGAGGAGCGCGAGCTGATCAAGCGGCTGCTCGAGCTCCCGTCCGTCGTCGAGGATGCGGCGGCGAAGCGCGGGCCGCAGGCGATCCCGGCGTACGCGATCCGCGTCGCCGACGACTTCCACCGCTTCTACCACGAGCATCGCGTGCTCGAGAGCGAGCAGGAGGCGTTCCGGCTCGCGCTCTGCCGCGCGACGCAGCTCGTCATCGCCACGTGCCTCGACCTCGTCGGGGTCGAGGCGCCGGAGCGCATGTAGCGTCCCCGCGATGACCGCACGCCTCAACCGCCAAGCCCCGGACCGCAACGTCGCGATGGAGCTCGTCCGCGTCACCGAGGCGGGCGCGATGGCGGCTGCGCGCTGGATCGGCCGCGGCGACAAGGAGGCCGCCGACCAGGCGGCGGTCGACGCGATCCGCTACGTCCTCGACTCGGTCGCGATGCGCGGCGTGGTCGTCATCGGCGAGGGGGAGAAGGACGAGGCGCCGATGCTCTACAACGGCGAGGAGGTCGGCAACGGCGAGGGCGCCGAGGTCGACGTCGCGATCGACCCGCTCGAGGGGACGCGCCTGACGGCGCTCGGGCAGACGGGTGCGATCAGCGTCATCGCCGTGGCCGAGCGCGGGACGATGCTCTTTCCCGGCGCCGCCTTCTACATGGAGAAGATCGCCGTCGGGCCGCTGGCGGTCGACGCGATCGACATCGCGCGGTCGCCGACCGAGAACGTCCAGGCGGTGGCCGAGGCGCTCGGGAAGTCGACGCGCGAGGTCGACGTCGTCGTCCTCGAGCG
Organism: Actinomycetota bacterium; assembly: GCA_040349295.1. Taxonomy (GTDB): domain Bacteria; phylum Actinomycetota; class Thermoleophilia; order Gaiellales; family Gaiellaceae; genus Palsa-739. The sequence continues at coordinate 2,031 of JBEQUF010000056.1, forward strand.
CGACCGGCACGACGCGCTGATCGCCGAGCTGCGGGACGCCGGCGCGCGCGTGCGGCTGATCCGCGACGGCGACGTCGCGCCGGCGATCGCCGCCGGCCAGAACGGGACGAACGTCGACATGCTCTACGGGATCGGCGGGACGCCGGAGGGCGTCATCTCCGCGGCGGCCCTGAAGTGCGTCCGCCGCGGCATCCAGGCGCCGCTCTGGCCCCGCGACGACGGGGAGCGGCAGACGCTCCTCGACCAGGGGCTCGACCCGGCGCGCGTGCTGCATACGAACGATCTCGTCTCGGGCGACGACGTCTTCGTCGCGGCGACCGGCGTCACGAACGGCCCGCTCCTGCGCGGCGTCGTCCACCGGCCGGGCGGCGCCGAGACGGATTCGATCGTCATGCGCTCCCGCTCGGGCACCGTGCGCCGCATCGTCGCCCAGCAGTCGCTCGCCAAGCTGTCCTCGCTGACCGGCTTCGAGTACACCTAGCAACGTGGTTGCCGGACATGTCCGGCAACCACGTTGCTGGACATGTCTACGCCGCTTGCTCCATCGCGGGCTCGTAGGCGCCGCGCTGCGCGGCGCTGTTCAGCTTCGCCCGGTGGTAGTAGGCCCGCTGGGCGGCCTCGACGTTCTCCGGCTTGCCGCCCCAGGCCGCGATCGCCGGCGCCTGCAGGGCACGGCCGTACGAGAACGAGAGCTTCCACGGGTGCGGTCCCCGGGCGCTCATCGCGTTCAGGTGCGCCGTCGCGTCCTCGTCCGACTGGCCGCCCGAGAGGAAGACGATGCCCGGCACCGCCGCCGGGACATGCTTGTAGTACGCCTTCAGCGACCACTCCGCCACCTCGTCGGCGCCGGCCCGGTTCGACGCCTCGTAGCCGGACAGCACCATGTTCGGCTTCAGCAGCGTCCCGAAGAGGTCGACGCGCTGGTCGAACAGCTCGGTGTAGAGGGCGTCGAGCACGCGGCACGAGACGTGGTAGCTGCGCTCGATCGTGTGCGTGCCGTCCTGCAGCACCTCCGGCTCGACGATCGGGACGATCCCGGCCTCCTGGCACAGCGCCGCGTAGCGGGCGAGCGCGTGCGCGTTCGTCCAGATGCAGGTGTCGCTCGGCAGCGAGTCGGAGATCGAGTACGTCGCGCGCCACTTCGCGAAGCGGGCGCCGAGCGAGTGGTACTCCTCGAGGCGGGCGCGGAGCCCGTCGAGGCCCTCCGTGACCGTCTCGCCGGCCGCGAGCGCGAGCGGCTTCGCGCCGAGATCGACCTTGATCCCGGGGACGATCCCCTTGGACGCGAGCAGCTCCGGGAAGGGTGTCCCGTCGTGCGCGCTCTGGCGGATCGTCTCGTCGTAGAGGATGACCCCGCTGATGAACGCCTCCGCGCCGGGCGTCGTGAAGAGCAGGTCGCGGTAGGCGCGCCGGGTCGCCTCGGTCGATTCGAGGCCGATCGCGTCGAAGCGCTTCGTGATCGTGCCGGTGCTCTCGTCGGCGGCGAGGATCCCCTTGCCGTCCGTCACGAGCGCCTTGGCCGTCTCGTGGAGCTCGTGCTGGCTCATCCCATCCTCCTCGAACGTCGTGTCGGGTCATTTTGACCGGAAAACCACGGACGCGGGCCGCCGCCACCGCCCGATACGGTGCGATCGAACCAGTCTCCGACCCGACAGAGGAAGCGCATGACAACCGTGACCCCCACCGCCGCAGCCGGCCGGATCGCCGACCTGCTCGGCGACCGCGCCGACGAGCTGCTGAACCACCGTTCCGAGACGATCGACAAGGAGCGGCTCCATCTGCCCGGCCCAGATTTCGTCGAGCGCATCTACGCCCAGACCGACCGGTCGCCGCAGGTGCTCCGGAGCATCCAGTCGATGTTCGGCCACGGCCGCCTGGCCGGCACGGGCTACCTCTCGATCCTCCCGGTCGACCAGGGGATCGAGCACTCCGCCGGCGCCAGCTTCGCACCGAACCCGGACTACTTCGATCCGCAGAAGATCGTCGAGCTCGCGATCGAGGGCGGCTGCAACGCCGTCGCCTCGACCTTCGGCGTCCTCGCGGCCACCTCGCGCCGCTACGCGCACCGGATCCCGTACATCGTGAAGATCAACCACAACGAGATCCTCAGCTACCCGAACACGTACGACCAGACGATGTACGGCTCGGTCGAGCAGGCGTGGAACCTCGGCGCGGCCGCGGTCGGCGCGACGATCTACTTCGGCTCGCCCGAGTCGCGCCGCCAGATCACCGAGGTCGCCGAGGCGTTCGCCCGGGCGCACGAGCTCGGGATGTTCACCGTGCTGTGGTGCTACCTGCGCAGCAGCGCGTTCAAGGTGGACGGCGTCGATTACCACACCGCCGCCGACCTGACGGCGCAGGCCAACCACCTCGGTGTGACGATCGAGGCGGACATCATCAAGCAGAAGCTGCCGGAGACGAACGGCGGCTATGCGGCAGTCGAGGCAGCGAGCAAGGCCAAGGGCAACGGCGGCTTCGGCAAGACGCATCGCAAGGTGACGGAGGAGCTGTCGTCGGACAACCCGATCGACCTGACGCGCCTCCAGGTCGCCGGCTGCTACATGGGCCGCGCGCCGCTCATCAACTCCGGCGGCGCGAGCTCCGGCGAGTCCGATCTCGCCGAGGCCGTGCTGACGGCGGTCGTGAACAAGCGCGCCGGCGGAGCCGGGCTCATCTCGGGCCGCAAGGCGTTCCAGCGCCCGCTGGGCGACGGCGTCGCCCTGCTGAACGCGATCCAGGACGTCTACCTCTGCGACGAGGTGACGGTCGCCTGCAGCGGCGACCGGGCCCGCGGCGAGTGGCCGCGGGCCCGGTCAGCCTCTGCGGACTCGGCCGCCCTGTCCCCACAGGGCGTTCGCCCGGTCCTCTCCCCAAGCCTCGGGCTGCACGTGGATGAAGACGCCGCGGGCGCCGATTCCTTGCAGCTCATTTGCAGGCGGTACAGTTGGGAACGCCCTGCGGGGATAGCTCAGTTGGTAGAGCGCCAGCTTCCCAAGCTGGATGTCGCGGGTTCGAATCCCGTTCCCCGCTTGCAGAGGCGACGGGCGGCCCGGAGGCCGCCCGTCGTCGTTTCTAGTGGCCGGGCCCGCCTGGCGGCCCCCAAAGGCCTGGCCCAGGGCCGGGTCTGCCGGTCTCGACGGCGAGGACGGTGAAGCTCGCGTCCTCGACGACCGCCACGTGCGTGCCGTCGGCCTTCGTGACGTGGACGACGTAGGCGGCGGCGCCGTTCGAGCCGTCGGGCACGGTCGTCGCGAAGTCCGCCGTGCCGCCGACCTTGGCGACCGCGGCCGCGTCGGCCTTCGTCAGG
>JBEQUF010000059.1:0-10712 GCA_040349295.1 Actinomycetota bacterium
CTGCCCGCCCTCGCCGGGCTTCGCGCCCTGCGCCATCTTGATCTGCAGCTCGTCGGCGTTCGCGAGGTAGTGCGCGTTGACGCCGAAGCGGCCGGATGCGACCTGCTTGATCGCGCTGCGCCGGTCGTCGCCGAACCGGACGGGATCCTCGCCGCCCTCGCCCGTGTTCGACTTGCCGCCGAGGCGGTTCATCGCCTTCGCGAGCGTCTCGTGCGCCTCGCGCGAGATCGAGCCGAGCGACATCGCACCGGTCGAGAAGCGCTTGACGATCTCCGACGCCGGCTCGACGTCCTTGAGCGGGATCGGCGTCGTCTCCTTGAAGGTCAGCAGCCCGCGCAGCATCCCGCGCCGGGCGGTCTCCGCGTTCACGGCTGCGGAGTACGCCTCGTACGTGTCGTGCGAGTTGGAGCGCACGGCGTGCTGCAGCGTCGAGATCGTCTCCGGGTTCCAGTTGTGGTGCTCGCCGTCGCGGCGCCAGGCGTAGAGGCCGATCACGGGCAGGAGCGCATCGGGCGTCTCGGGATACGCGCGCGCGTGCCGGGCGAGCGAGCCCTCGGCGAGCTCGCGCAGGCCGATGCCGCCGATGCGCGACGCGGTGCCGGTGAAGTACTGCTCGACGAGCTCGGGTGCGAGACCGACCGCTTCGAAGATCTGCGCGCCGCAGTACGACGGCATCGCCGAGATGCCCATCTTGCTCATCGTCTTCAGGAGGCCCTTCGCGATGCCCTTGACCGCGCGCTGCTGCGCCTTCTCGACCGGCATGTCGAGCCAGCCGAGCTCGACGAGCTCCCCGAGCGTCTCGAGCATCAGGTACGGGTTGACCGCTGCGGCGCCGTAGCCGACGAGCACGGCGATCGAGTGGACGCTGCGCGGCTCGCCGGACTCGACGACGATCCCGCACTGCAGACGCGTCCCCTCGCGGACGAGATGGTGGTGCACGGCGCCGGTCGCGAGCAGCGAGGGCACCGGCACCCGCTCCGGCCCGGCGCTGCGGTCGCTGAGGATGAGGATGTTCGCGCCCGCCGCGAGCGCGACGTCCGCCTCGCCGCAGATGCGCTTCAGCGCGCGCCCCATGCCGTCGGGGCCGTCGCTCGCGCGGAACGTCGTGTCGATCGTCCACGACTTGAAGGCGGGATGGTCGACGGCGCGGAGCTGCTCGAGCTCGCTGTCGAGCAGGATCGGGTTGTCGATCACGAGCTGCCGCGCGTGCTCGGGCGTCTCGTCGAGCAGGTTGTGCTCGGAGCCGACCGACGCGCGCACGCTCATGACGATCGCCTCGCGGATCGAGTCGATCGGCGGGTTCGTCACCTGCGCGAAGAGCTGCTTGAAGTAGGAGTAGAGGAGCGGCTTGCGCGCGCTCAGCGCCGCGAGCGGCGTGTCGTTGCCCATCGAGCCGACCGGCTCCTCCGCGTTCCGCGCGAGCGGGGCCAGGATCGCCTTCATGTCCTCCTGCGCGTAGCCGAAGAGCAGCTGGCGCGCGCGCAGCGGCTCGGCCTCGTGGTCGACCTCGGGCGCGGGCGGCAGGTCGGCGAGGCGCAGCTGCTCCTCCTCGACCCACTGCGCGTACGGCTTCCGCGTCGCGACCGAGTGCTTCGTCTCCTCGTCGGGGACGACGCGGTGCTGGTCGAGGTCGACGAGGAAGAGGCGGCCGGGCTGCAGCCGTCCCTTGCGCACGACGTTCGCGGGCTCCTCGTCGAGCACGCCGGCCTCGGAGGCGAGCACGACCCAGCCGTCTGCGGTCTCGTACCAGCGGCCCGGGCGCAGCCCGTTGCGGTCGAGCGTCGCGCCGATCACCCGGCCGTCGGTGAAGGCGATCGCCGCCGGGCCGTCCCAGGCCTCCATGAGGCACTGGTGGTACGCGTAGAAGCCGCGCAGCTCGGGCGACATGTCGTCGCGCTTCTCGTACGCCTCGGGGATCATCATCATCAGGGCGTGCGGCAGCGAGCGGCCCGCGAGCACGAGCAGCTCGAGGACGTTGTCGAAGACGGCGGTGTCGGAACCGGCGGGCCGGATCACCGGCAGCACCTTCTCGAGGTCGTCGCCGAACAGCTCGGAGGCGAGCTGCGACTCGCGCGCCCGCATCCAGTTGACGTTGCCCCGGAGCGTGTTGATCTCGCCGTTGTGGGCGATCACGCGGTACGGATGGGCGAGCTCCCAGGACGGGAAGGTGTTCGTCGAGTACCGGGAGTGGACGAGCGCGAGCGCCGTCTCGACCCGCTCGTCGGCGAGGTCGGGGTACACGTGCTCGAGCTGCGGCGCGGTCAGCATCCCCTTGTAGACGAGCGTCCGCGAGGAGAGGCTCGGGATGACGAGGTCGGGCCCCGCGGCCAGCTCGGCGCGGCGGCGGATGACGTAGAGCTTCCGCTCGAACGCGTCGCCGGCGAGGTCGTCGGCGGCCATGATCACGGCCTGGCGGATCACGGGCGCGGCCGCGGCGGCGATCGAGCCGACCCGGCTCATGTCGACCGGGACGTCGCGCCAGCGGATGAATCGTTGACCTTCGTCAGCAACGATCCGCTCGAGCAGGCGCTCGAGCTCGTGCCGGCGGGCCGGCGTCTGGGGCAGGAAGACGGAAGCGACGCCGTACCGGCCCGGCTCCAGATCGAAGAGCTTGTGCGGGATTTGCAGGAGAATTCCCGCTCCGTCGCCCGTGTCGGCGTCGGCGCCCGAGGCGCCGCGGTGCTCGAGGTTGGCGAGCGCGGTCAGCGCCCGGCGCACCGTCTCGTGGCTCGGGACGGCGTCGAGCTTGGCGACGAAGGCGACGCCGCAGGCGTCGTGCTCCCACGCAGGGTCGTAGAGGCCTTGCGCCTTCACCCGACTGCCTCTTCCCTGCTAGTCGGTGTCGGGTGACTGGTTCCGACTAGCGATGCGTAAAAGGCGCGACGAACGCGGTAATCGACTTCGGCTTGCGGGCGTTCGCTGCGTCGGGCATCCGTATTCCAGAGTGACCGGTGAATCCGGCGCCGTCAATGGTGTTGTGCACTTTCATTTGACGGACCGGGCGGGTCCAGGCACTCTCAGAGGGCGATGACCTCTGCGCGCACAGCCATTGCCACACCGCCGCTGAAGCGGCTGGTCGGCATGAGCGCGTCGATTCTCTTCATCATCGTCGTCATTCTCCCCCACTAGGGGGAGATACACGAACACGCGCCGAACGGCCTGGCGCATACGTCGACCGGATCACAGGACAGGTGCGTCCCGTGATCGCTTCGAAGTCTTCGGAAGGACGTGTTCGTGTCACCTCGCAGGATCCAGATTCTCGATACGACGTTGCGCGACGGCGAGCAATCGCCGGGCATCGCGCTGCGTCCCGACGAGAAGGCTGAGATCGCGCTGCAGCTCGAGCGCCTCGGCGTCGACGTCGTCGAAGCCGGGTTCGCCGGCTCGTCGAACGGCGACTTCGAGGGCGTGCGTGCGGTCGCCGCCGCGCTGACGCGGCCGACCGTCGCCTCGTTCGCCCGTGCGCGCCGCGAGGACATCGAAGCCGCCGCGGCCGCCCTTGCGGGCGCCGGGCGCTCGCGGATCCACGTCTGCCTCGGCACGAGCGCGCTCCACATGGAGAAGAAGCTCGGCCTGACGCCCGGGGAGGTGGTTGCGCAGGCGAGCGAGTGCGTTGCACTCGCCGCCTCACTTGTCGACGAGGTCGAGTTCTCATGCGAGGACGCCACCCGCTCCGACCCGGCGTTCGTCGCGCGCGTCTGCCACGCGATCGTCGAGGCCGGCGTCACCGTCGTCAACCTTCCCGACACCGTCGGCTACGCGCTGCCGGCGGAGTACGCGTCGCTCGTCGCCAGGATCCGGCGCGAGTGCGACGTCCCGCTCTCCGTCCACTGCCACAACGACCTCGGGCTCGCCGTGGCGAACACGCTCGCCGGCGTCCAGGCCGGGGCGACGCAGGTCGAGTGCACGGTCAACGGCATCGGCGAGCGGGCCGGCAACGCGTCGCTCGAGGAGACCGTGATGGTGCTCGACGTGCGAGGCGCCGCATTCGACGTCTTCAGCGACGTCGACACGACCGAGATCATGCGCACGTCCCGCCTCGTCTCCGAGCGCACGGGCTACGTCGTGCAGCCGAACAAGGCGATCGTCGGCGCGAACGCGTTCGCGCACGAGGCCGGTATTCACCAGGACGGGATGCTGAAGGACGCGCGGACGTACCAGATCGTCGACCCGGCGCGCGTCGGCGCGCGGCTGACGCTGCCGCTCGGCAAGCACTCCGGGCGTCACGCGTTCGCACGCGCGTGCGCCGAGCACGGCATCGAGCTCTCCGGCGAGGCGCTGAACTCGGCGTTTCGCCGCTTCAAGGAACATGCGGACGCGGGGCACGGTGTCGCGCTCGCGGACATCTTCGAACCGAAGGAGGTAGTGGCATGACCAGCCGTACGGCGACAGTCGCATGCTTGACCGGCGCCGGTACGGCTCCGGAGCTGATGGCGGAGGCGGTGTTCGCGCTCGACCGCGTGGCCCGCCTGCACAACCTGCGCGTGCGCGAGACGCACGCGACGTTCGGCGGCGTCGCGCTCGCGCGCGCCGGCCAGATGGTCCCGGCCGCGACGCGCGCGGCGATCCTCGACGCCGACGCGGTGCTCGTCGCAGGCGCCGACGAGCCGGCGCTCGAGGAGGTCGTCGGCGAGCTCGACCTGCGCGCGCAGGCGACGCGCGTCCGCTCGGGCCAGCGGGACGACGTCGTCGTCGTCTCGCCGCGGTTCGAGGACGCGAGCGAGTGGACGGTCGAGAAGGCATTCGCGATCGCGGAGGGCCGCACCCTCCGCCTGGCGGCGGTCGGCGACTCGGCGTGGACCGAGCTCGTCGACACCGTCGCGACGTCGCACGACCACGTGCTGGTCGAGCACGTCGGCCCCAAGCTGGCGATTCCGCTGGCGGCGTTCCAGTCGTCGCGCTTCGACGTCATGGTCGTCGCGCCCGCGTGGGCCGAGCCGGTCGGCGAGATCGTCGCGGCCTCGGCAGCGGCCCGTGTCGCCGCGCACGGGCTGCTCGCCGAGCACGGGCCGTCGCTCTTCGTGCCGGCTCCGGATGGCGGCCATGCCCTCGCGGGCTCGGGTGTCGTCAACCCGAGCTCGATGCTGCTCGCGGCGGCGATGATGCTCGACTTCGGCCTCGGCCACCGCGCCGCGGCTGCGACGCTTGCGGGCGCCGTCTCCGGCGCGCTCAACGACGGGCCGCAGACGCCGGATCTCCTGCGCCGCGGCGTCGGCGCGACCTCGCGCGAGTTCACGAAGAGCGTCGTCGCCGGCTTCCAGGTCTTCCAGCCGTGGGGATCGGCGGCCTGATGATGGGGAACGGCGCAGACGCGATTCTCCGCAGCCTCGAGGCCGAGGGCGTCGAGGTGATGTTCGGGCTGCCGGGCGGCGCGATCCTGCCGCTCTACGACGCGATGGCCCGCGGGACGACCGTGCGGCACGTCCTCGCACGGCACGAGCAGGGCGCCGGCCACATGGCGCAGGGCTACGCGCGCGCGTCCGGGCGCGTCGGCGTCGCGATCGCCACGTCGGGCCCCGGCGCGACGAACCTCGTCACGCCGATCGCCGACGCGTGGATGGACTCGACGCCGCTCGTCTGCATCACCGGCCAGGTGAAGTCCAACCTGATCGGCACCGACGCGTTCCAGGAGTGCGACATCACCGGCATCACCATCCCGATCGTCAAGCACTCGTGGCTCGTGCAGGACGTGCGGGAGCTGCCCGAGATCATGAAGGCCGCCTTCCACGTCGCGCAGACCGGCCGGTGCGGGCCCGTGCTCGTCGACGTCCCGCGCGACATCCAGGAGGCCGAGCTCGACTTCTCCTACCCCGATGCAGTGTCCCTCCCGGGATGGAAGCCGCCCCGCCGCGGGCATCCACGTCAGATAACGGCCGCAGCTCAGGCGGTCGCCGCGGCGGAGCGGCCCATCCTCTACGTCGGCGGCGGCGTGCTCAACGCGCACGCCACCGCCGAGCTGCTCGCGTTCGCGGAGAAGGGGCGCTTCCCCGTCGTGACGACGCTGATGGCGAAGGGCGCGTTCCCGGAGTCGCACGAGCTGTTCGCCGGCTGGCCGGGCATGCACGGGCCGAAGTGGTCGAACTTCGCCCTCAACAAGGCCGACCTGATCGTCGCCGTCGGCGCGCGCTTCGACGACCGCGTCACCGGCAAGGTGTCCGCGTTCGCGCCCGGCGCGACCGTCGTCCACCTCGACATCGACGCGGCCGAGATCTCGAAGATCCGCCATGCCGACATTCCGGTGGTCGGGCCGCTCCAGGGCGTCCTCGCGGCGATGACGGAGGAGCTGAAGCCCGTCGCCGGCCGCACCGACGCGTGGCTGCAGCAGATCGCCGACTGGCGGACGGAGTCGCCGCTCCGCTACACCGAGGAGCGCGAGCCGTTGAAGCCGCAGCGCGTGCTCGAGCTGCTGAACGAGCTGACCGCCGGACGCGACGACGTCGTCTTCACGACCGGCGTCGGCCAGCATCAGATGTGGGCGATGCAGTACCTGCAGTGCGACGTGCCGCGGTCGTTCATCACCTCGGGCGGCCTCGGGACGATGGGCTACGGCATCCCGGCGGCCGTCGGCGCGAAGGCGGCGCGGCCCGACGCGACGGTGGTCTGCGTCGACGGCGACGGCTGCTTCCAGATGACGCAGCAGGAGCTCGCGACCGCGGTGCTCGAGGATCTGCCGGTGGTCGTGCTGATCGTCAACAACGGCTACCTCGGCATGGTCCGCCAGTGGCAGGACATGTTCTTCGACGAGCGGTTCTCGCAGATCCACCTCACGCAGGCGCTGCCCGACTACGCGCTGCTCGCGCGTGCCTACGGCGGTGCCGGCTACACGGTCGACAACGAGGAGGAGCTGCGCGCCGCCCTCGAGGAGGCGCTCGCGTCCGGGCGGATGTCGGTGATCGACGCACGCGTCGATCCGCGCGAGCACTGCTTCCCGATGATCCCGGCGGGTGCGGCGGCAATCGACCTGATCGAGTTCGACGCGAGCCAGCAGGAGGTGATCGCGTGAAGCACACGCTGTCGGTTCTCGTCGAGAACAAGCCGGGCGCGCTGATGCGCGTCACGTCGCTCTTCGCCCGGCGCGGCTTCAACATCGACTCGCTCGCCGTCGGGCCGACCGAGCGCCACGACGTCTCGCGGATCACGATCCGCGTCGACTGCGAGCACACCTCGCTCGAGCAGATCGAGAAGCAGATGCACAAGCTCGTGAACGTGCTCCGCGTCCAGGAGCTCGCCGCGGGCGAGTCGGTCGAGCGCGAGCTCGCGCTCGTCAAGGTGGCCGCACCGCCGGCGAAGCGGGCCGAGCTGCTCGCGCTCGCCGAGGCGGTCGGCGCCCGTGCCGCCGACGTCGGCCCCGACTCGATCGTCTTCGAGCTCGTCGGCTCGCCGGCCGAGGTCGACTCGTTCGAGGAGCTCGTCCGCCCGCACGGCCTGCAGGAGCTCGGCCGCACGGGCCGGCTCGGTCTCGGCCGCGCCACGAAGACTGCGCACTCCCGCGCTCAACACGTCCTCGCCTGACAAAGGAGAACCGACCACCATGGCAACGATTCATCGCGACGGCGATCTCGCACTCCTCGACGGCAAGGTCGCCGTCGTCGGGTTCGGCAGCCAGGGCCACGCCCATGCGCTCAACCTGCACGACTCCGGCGTCGACGTCGTCGTCGGCCTGCGTGAGGGCAGCGGCTCGAAGGCTGCGGCCGAGGATGCGGGTCTCGAGGTCGCGTCGATCGCGGACGCCGTCCGCGGCGCGCAGCTCGTGGCGATCCTCGTCCCCGACCACGTCCAGCAGGGCGTCTGGAACGAGGAGGTCGCGCCGAACCTGAGCGAGGGCACGGCCGTGCTCTTCGCCCACGGCCTGAACATCCACTTCGGCCGCATCGCCGCGCCTGCGGGCCACGACGTGATCATGGTCGCGCCGAAGGCGCCGGGCCACCGCGTCCGCGAGCTCTACGTGTCGGGGGCGGGCACGCCCGGCCTCGTCGCCATCCACCAGGACGCGAGCGGCCGCGCGCTCGAGCTCGCGCTCGCGTACGGCGTCGGCGTCGGCTGCGGCCGCGTCGGGCTGCTCGAGACGACGTTCGCGGAGGAGACGGAGAGCGACCTCTTCGGCGAGCAGGCCGTGCTGTGCGGCGGCGTCCCCGCGCTCGTGCAGGCGGGGTTCGACACGCTCGTCGAGGCGGGCTACCAGCCGGAGATCGCGTACTACGAGTGCCTGAACGAGCTGAAGCTGATCGTCGACCTGCTCTACCAGGGCGGCTACGAGTACATGCGCTACTCGATCTCGGACGTCGCGGAGTACGGCGACCTGCTGATCGGCCCGCGCATCGTCGACGACGCCGTGAAGCAGCGGATGAAGGACGTGCTCGCCGAGATCCGCAGCGGCGAGTTCGCGAAGACGCTCTTCGACGACGACGCCAACGGGCGGCCGAAGTTCGCGCAGCTGCGCGAGGACGGCGCGGCGCGCGCGGTCGAGATCGAGAAGGTCGGCAAGCAGCTCCGCGATCTTGCGGGCATCCAGGGGCTCCTCGGCGCGGAGGCCCATGGCGTCGGTTGAGGTCGGGGTCGCCCTGCTCGGCTATGGAACGGTCGGGGCGTCGGTCAGCCGGATGCTCGCGGAGAGCGGCGAGGAGATCGAGCGCGCGACGGGACACCGTCTGCGCGTCGTCCGCGCGCTCGTCCGCGACGCCGGCAAGGCGCGCCCGTTCCCGGCGGACGACGGCGTGCTGACGACCGACTTCGCCGAGTTGCGCGACGACCCGCGGGTCGACGTCGTCGCCGAGGTGATGGGCGGCGTCTCGCCCGCAGGCGAGTACGTCCGCGAGCTCCTGCGCGCCGGCAAGCCGGTCGTGTCCGCGAACAAGCAGCTCGTCGCCCGCGAGGGCGCCGACCTGTTCGCGACCGCGTCCGAGGCGGGCGTGCAGCTGCGCTTCGAGGCGTCGGTGTGCGCCGCGATCCCGGTGATCAAGGTGCTGCGCGAGTCGCTGATCGCGACGAACGTCCATCGCGTCTTCGGGATTGTCAACGGCACGACGAACTTCATCCTCTCGCGCATGGAGCGCGGCGACACGTACGCCGACGCGCTCGCGACCGCGCAGGAGCTCGGCTACGCGGAGGCCGACCCGACTGACGACGTCGAGGGTCTCGACGCGGCCGCGAAGATGGCGATCCTCGCCACGGTCGCCTTCGGGTCGCGAGTGACGCCCGACGCGGTCGAGACGCGCGGGATCACCGAGATCACCCCGGCGCACATCACCGCGGCGAACGAGCTCGGCATGGTCGTACGGCTGGTCGGCATCGCCACCCTCGACGGCGAGGAGGTGGATGTGCGGGTGCAGCCGGCGTTCGTCGAGCGCTCGCACCCGCTTGCCGCCGTCGACGGCGCGTTCAACGCCGTGATGCTCCAGGGCGACGCGATCCGCGAGATCACGCTCGAGGGCCCCGGCGCGGGTGGGACGGAGACGGCGTCCGCCGTCGTCGCCGACCTCGTCAGCGTCGTCGGCACCGCCGGCACCGGCTTCCTGCAGAACGACGCCTGCTGGCGAGAGCTCGGGCGGCTCGACCCGGACGACTGGCGGACGCCGTCGTACATCCACCTCGACGTCGCCGACCGCCCCGGCGTGCTCGCGCACGTGACGAGCCGCCTCGCCGCGAACGAGGTCTCGGTGGCGCAGCTCCGGCAGCATCTGGAGGACGGGCGGGCTGCGCTCGATCTCGTGCTGCACGAGGCGCCGCTCGGACGGGTTCGCGCGGCGCTCGCGGAGATCGCCTCCTTCCCGGAGGTGCTCGATCGTCCCTTCGTCGCCCCGGTGATCGAGTCGTGACGGTCACGCTCGGTGAGGGGAACACGCCGCTGCTGCGGAGCGACCGGCTCGGCGAGCGCTTCGGCGTCGAGCTCTGGCTCAAGTTCGAGGGCATGAACCCGACGGGGTCGTTCAAGGATCGCGGGATGGCCGTCGCGGTGACGCGCGCCGTCGCGGAGGGTGCGCACACGCTCGTCTGCGCGTCGACCGGCAACACCGCCGCGTCCTGCGCGGCGTACGCGGCGCGCGCGGGCCTGCGCGCGACGATCGTCGTCGCGAAGGGCGCGGCCGCCGGCCCGAAGCTCGCGCAGGTGCGTGCCGCCGGCGGCGAGGTCGTCGAGGTCGACGGCACCTTCTCCGACGCGTTCGCGCACGCCGAGCGGCTCGGCGAGCAGGACGGCGTCGTCCTCGTCAACTCGACGAACCCCTACCGGATCGAGGGCCAGAAGTCGGCGGCGGTCGAGATCGTCGCGGCGCTCGGCGGCGCGCCGGACATGCTGACGCTCCCGTACGGCGGCGGCGGCAACACGCGCGCCTACGCGCTCGGCTTCGGCGACGAGCTGCCGCGCATCCATCCAGTGCAGTCCGCCGACCGCGCCAACACGGTGGCGTCGGCGATCCGCATCGTCGAGCCCGTCCACGCGGCGGAGGTCGAGGAGGTGCTCGCCCGCTCCGGCGGGTCGGTCGTCACCGTCGACGACGAGGAGATCCTCGCCGCGCGCGACCTGCTCGGCCGGACGGAGGGCGTCTACTGCGAGCCCGCCTCGGCCGCCGGGATCGCCGGGCTCGCGAAGGGGACGGCCAATGCCGGCGAGCGCGTCGTCTGCGTCGTCACCGGCCACGGCCTGAAGGATCCGGCGTGATCGTCCGCGCGCCCGCCACGACCGCGAACCTCGGCCCGGGCTTCGACGTCGCCGG
>JBEQUF010000070.1:0-14381 GCA_040349295.1 Actinomycetota bacterium
CCGATCTCGGAGATGACGACGTCGGTCGGCTCGGTCGCCGAGGCCCGCTTGATGCGGGCCTTGATCTCGTTCGTGATGTGCGGGATCACCTGGACGGTCGCGCCGAGGAAGTCGCCCTTGCGCTCCTTGCGCAGGACGGTGTCCCAGATCGCACCCGCGCTGTGACTCGCGCTGCGGAGGAAGTTCTCGTCGACGAACCGCTCGTAGTGGCCGATGTCGAGGTCGGTCTCGGCCCCGTCCTCGGTGACGTAGACCTCGCCGTGCTGGAAGGGCGACATCGTCCCGGGGTCAACGTTGAGGTACGGATCGAACTTCTGCAGCTGCACTTTCAGGCCGCGCGCTTTCAGCAGGCGACCGAGCGATGCAGCGACGATTCCCTTGCCGAGCGCGGAGACGACACCCCCTGTGACAAAGACGTACTTGGGGGCCCGTGCGCTCACGGGATTTCAGGGTAGCAGCGTCAGCGGTCGGCAGACGTCTGGACGAGGTCGTAGAGGCGCCGGAGCGCGTCGCGGGCGATCGAGCGCGGCACCGCCGACCAGGGCGCCTCGACCGCGACCGTGGCGCGCGTCCGGCCCTGGGCGGCGTCCTCGAGCTCGAGCTCGACGTCGACCCGGTCGCGCGTGAACTGGAAGGCGAAGCGGCGGCCGGGCAGGATGTCCGTGACGACGAGCGTCCCCGTCAGGCCCGGCCGGCGGAACATGCTCAGGCCGATCGGCGCCTGCATGGCACGGAACGACGTGCCCTGCACCTCCCAGCGGGCGCCCGGCGCGAAGCCGCGGCGGTCGGGCTGGACGCCGCCGACGCCGGGCCACCAGTCGGCCAGGTTGTACGGCTCGGCGACGAACGCCCAGACGTCCTCGACCGGCGCGAGGAGCGTGCGGCTAGCCGCGTAGCGTGGCAAGGAACTCCTCGCCGCCGAGCATGCGCTCGAGCTCGCGCCTCCGCTCGTCCTCGCCCAGCTGCTCGATCTGCGTGCGCGCTGGATCGGCGGGCACCTTCTCGACCCGGAAGTGGCGGTCGGCGAGCGACGCGATCTGCGGCAGGTGGGTGATCGTGATCACCTGGGCGTGCTCCGCGAGCCGCTGCAGCACCTTCCCGACCGCATTGGCGGTCTCGCCGCCGATGCCGGCGTCGATCTCGTCGAAGACGAGCGTGTCGCCGCCGGCGACGACCGCCAGCGCGAGCGCGATCCGGGAGAGCTCGCCGCCGGACGCGGTCTCGGCGGCGGGCGCGAACGCCATGCCGGCGTTCGGCTTGACGAGGAAGACCGCCTCGTCCCGGCCGGTGGCGGAGACGTCCCGCTCGCGCAGCTCGCAGCGGAAGTCGCCGTCGCCCATGCCGACGTCGCGCAGCTCCGCAGCGACCGCCTGCGAGAACGCGTCGAGCGCCTTCGTCCGGGCCTTCGTCAGCACGCCGGCCTGCTTCGCCATCGCGGCTTCCGCGGCCTCGAGCGCTGTCCGGGCGGCGTCGACCGGGTCGACGCCGTCGGCGTACGTCTCGAGCTCGACGCGCGCCTCGGCGGCGCGCTCGAGCAGCTCGTCGTAGGTCTGGACGCGGAACCGCCGCTTCGCCTCCGCGATCCGGTCGAGCAGCGCCTCGAGCTCCTCCTGCCGCCCCGGATCGGCCTCGAGCGTCGCGAGGAACGAATGGAGCTCGGAGGCCGTCTCGCGCAGGCGGAGCTCGACGTCGCGGAGCTCGTCGCCGGCCCGCTTCAGCTCCGGTGCGAGCGACTCGAGCGGCGCGACGGCCCGCTCGGCGACCGCGACGAGGCCGGCGGCGCCGTCCCCCTCGTCGGGCGCGAGCGCCTCGGCGGCGCTCGCGGCCGCGGCCGCGAGATCGGCGACGTGGCGGAACCGCTCGCGCTCGCTGCGCAGCGACTCCTCCTCGCCCGGCTCGAGACCCTCCGTGTCCTCGACGAGCGCCCGCAGCTCCGCCAGGCGGGCCTCGGCGTACGCGGCGTTCGCCGTCAGCTCGTCGAACCGCTTGCGCGCCGCCTGCAGCTCGCGCCAGGCGGCGCGGGCCGGCTCGCGGTCGACGCCCGCGAAGCGGTCGAGCAGCTCGAGCTGGTGGCTCGGCCGGGCGAGCCGCCGCTGCTGGAACTGCCCGGACATGGCGACGGCCGCCTCGACGGCGTCCGCCACGTCCTCGCGGGCCGCGCTCCGGCCCCAGGCGTAGGCGCGGGTCCGCCCGTCGGCGAAGACCCGCCGGGCGACGAGCAGGCCCTCCTCGTCCTCCGGCCGGAGCTCGTCGAGACCGGCGGCGTCGAGCTCGGCCTCGACGTACGCCTCCTGGCCGTGCGGGCCGACGAAGCCGTCGTCGCCCTTGGCGCCGAGCAGCAGGCCGATCGCCTGCGCGAAGATCGTCTTCCCCGCCCCCGTCTCGCCCGTGACGACGTTGAGCCCGGGCGCGAAGTCGAGCTCGGCCTCCCTGATCAGGACGAGGTTCTCGATCCGGAGCCGGCGGAGCATGGCGATAAGGCTAGAGAGGGCATCCGACGCCCCCTCGCCACCGTAGTCTCCCGACATGCTGCGCGCCGCCATGGCCCTGATCGCCGTCGCCGTCGCGCCGCACTGGACGCGGACGGACATCCCCGTCCCGAAGGCGCACCCCGACCTGTTCGTCGTCTCGCGCGGGGTGAACGCGCACGGCGCCGCGATCTACGAGGGCACGTTCCGGCAGAAGGGCTCGCTGCACCAGGTCTCGTACCTCTGGCGGAACGGAAGGCTGACGCTGCTGACCGTCGGATCGGCGCCGTGGGTCGACGTCTGGGCGATCAACAGCTCCGGCACGGTGGCGGGCGACGCCGGCGCCCGCGCGGTCGTCTGGCGGAACGGCCGGCCGACCGTCCTCGCCGCGGAACCGTCGACCGCGCAGCGCATCAACGACCACGGGACGGTGATCGGCGTCGACGACCGCCGCGCGGCGATGTGGCGCGACGGCAGCGAGACGCTGCTCGACGGCGTCGCGACCGTGACGGCGCTGAACGAGCAGGACGCGGTGATCGGCGAGACGCCGTTTCCCGGCGGCCTCGCGCACGCGATGCTCTGGCAGGACGGCACCACCACCGATCTCGGCACCGTCGGCGTCGCCGCGAGCTGGGCGACCGACATCAGCGACGACGGGACGATCGTCGGATATCTGGCGAACCAGCTCGACTTCCCGCTCACTGCGGTCGAGTGGAAGGACGGGCAGCTCGTCGACCTCGGCCGCTTCGGCGCGCTCGGCGCCGAGGCGGTGGCGGTCAACGACGCCGGCGACGTTCTCGTCCAGCTGACCGACGCGAACGGCGACCCGAGCGCGATCGTCCTGCTCCGCGACGGCAACCCGATCACCGTGCCGGGGGTCGTCGCGCGGACGGTCGACGAGCAGGGCCAGGTGCTCGGCTACACGACGACGGCGGCACACGGGCGCCGGAGCTTCGTCTGGCAGGACGGCGTCGAGACGCTCCTGCCGACCTCCGACGGCCCCTCGCCGCCGTGGGGCGGCCCGACCGGGGTCGCCGGTGCGTTCGCGGTCGGCGACGAGTACGTCTCGCTCGGCAAGGGGCGCAACACGTCGCACGCCGTCCTCTGGAGCAAGCGCTAGCTAGCTCGCGAAGATCTCGCGGTAGCGGCGGAAGAACGACGTCTCGGGCAGCGTGGCGAGCAGCGTCCGCTGCCGGCAGAGGTAGACGTCGAGGCTCGCCCCCGGCTCGAGCTCGGCCGAGCGGTGGCCGTCGACGAGGACGGCGCACGCGACGTCGATCGTCTCGTTCTTGATCGTCAGGGTCTGCCCGCGCGGGACGACGAGCGGCCGCGCATGCAGCGAGTGCGGCGCGATGAACGTGATCGCCATCGCGTCGAGCCCGCGTACGAGGACCGGGCCGCCGTTCGAGAGGTTGTACGCGGTCGAGCCGGACGGCGTCGCGCAGATCATCCCGTCGCACGGGACGGTGCCGAGCGACTCGCCGCCGACCGCCCCCGACAGCTCGACCATCCGGCCGAGCGTCGAGCTCGTGGCGACGACGTCGTTGACGGCGACGAACGTCTCCTCGCCGAGGGACGCCTCGAGCGTCGGCAGCTCGAGGACCCGGTACTCGCCGGCGAAGACGCGCGGCAGTTGCGTCGCCACCTCGTCGGGCTGGATCGACGCCAGGAAGCCGACACGGCCGTAGTTGACGCCGATCACCGGCGTGTCGCTGCCGAGGAGGCGCGCCAGCGTGCGGAGGATCGTCCCGTCGCCGCCGAGCGCCACCGCGAGGTCGGCGCCCCGCGCCTCGTCGACGACGCGCGCACCGGCTGCCGTGGCGAGGGCGCGCACCTGCTCGACGGCCTCGTGGACGTCCTTGCGGCCGTGGGCGACGACCGCAACGGTCTCAACCGGCCGCGACTGCGGCTGCGATTCGCTCGTCGAGGTCATCGGGGAGGGTCGGCTCGTCGGACTGGTGGAGGTGGAGGAAGAACTCCCGGTTGCCCTTCGGCCCCGGCAGTCCCGAGTCTACGACCCCGAGCACGCTCGACCCCCAGCCGATCGCCGCCGACGCCACCTCGTGCAGCACCCGCGCGCGGGTCGCGGGCTCGCGGACGACGCCCTTCGGCACGTCGGCGCGCCCGGCCTCGAACTGCGGCTTCACGAGCACGACCGCCTCCCAGCCGGGCGCGGCGAGCGCGAGCACGGGCGGCAGCGCGAGCCGCACGGAGATGAACGAGACGTCGCAGACGACGAGCTCGGGCGCGAACGGCAGCTCGGTCAGCTCGCGCGCGTTCGTCTGCTCCAGCACCGTCACGCGCTCGTCGGCACGGAGCTTCTCGTGCAGCTGGTGCGTGCCGACGTCGATCGCGATCACTCTGCGTGCTCCGCGCTGGAGCAGGACGTCGGTGAAGCCGCCCGTCGACGAGCCGACGTCGGCGCAGTCCCTGCCGCCGGGATCGACGCCGAGGCGGTCGAGGCCGTTCGCGAGCTTCTCGCCGCCGCGCGAGACGTACGGCTGCCTCCCCTTCACCGTCAGCTCGACAGCCTCGTCGACCTGCGTCCCCGGCTTGTCGTAGCCGGGGACGAGCCCCGCCATCACGAGCGCCTGCGCCTGCGTGCGCGACTCGGCGAGGCCCTGCTCGACGAGCAGGACGTCGACCCGCTTCTTGCTCACGCCCCCACCCCTTACTGAGGCGCGATGCCCCAGCGCGCGTCGAAGACGTCGCCGGGCTCGAGGCGGATTACGTCCTCGCCGGTCTTGAAGGCGTCCTTCCGGCAGGTCATCGGCTCGCAGGCGACGCTGCGTCGCGCGACGTCGGGACGGTCGTCGCCCGTGTAGAACTGCACCCACTTGAAGTGCTCGTCGGCCCAGATCGTCACGTCGCCGACGTGCACCTCGCCGTGCAGCGGCTCGGCGTCGTCGCGCTGCACGCCGGCGCCGAACACGTCGTCGGCGCGGCGTGCGATGTACGGGTGGAAGCCGGCGGCGAACGGCGCCGCCGCGCGCCCGACGTTCTCGGCGACGCAGCGGACGCTCAAGCCGTCGCCCGCGAGCGCGTACTCGAGCCGCAGCTGCAGCGTGAACGGATAGCCCGGCGACGGCGCGAGCAGGTGCTCGAGCACCACGTAGGACTCGCCGCGCCGCGTGCAGACCCACGGCACCCAGCGGACGAGCCCGTGGATCGCGAACGGCGGCTCGTCGAGCGCCAGCTGGTGCTCGACCCCGTCCCATTCGTACGTGCCGCCGGTGACGCGGTTCGGCCATGGGATGAGCACCTGGCCGCGGCCCGAGTGCGCCATCTGGTCGGCCGGGTACCCGTCGAGCACGCCGTCCCACTCCCGCAGGGACGCGCCGACCTGCGTGACGACGAGGCGCGTCGCGCCCGCGACGAGCTCGTACTGCTCGCCGGAGGGATTCACCGGTACCGCTTCACCGGTACCGCTTCACACCGTGCGGACGGCGAGCGAGTCGACGATGTCGCGCAGGACGCTCGTGTCCGCGTCGACCTCGCCGAGGCGCGCGCGGCAGCGGTCCGCCGCCTCGTCGGCGAGCCGCCGCGCGCCGTCGGCGCCGCGCTCGACGACGTAGCCGTCGTTGTCGAGGATGTCGTCGACGACCTGGAAGAGCATCCCGAGCTCGTCGCCGAAGGCACGCCACGGCTCCTGCGCCTCCTCCGGCACGCCGGCCGCCCACAGGCCCATCGCGATCGAGCCGTAGAAGAGGCAGCCGGTCTTGAGGCGGTGCGTCGTCTCGAGGTCGGCGCCGTCGACCATCGTGTCGAGGTACTGACCGCCGATCATCCCGAGCGTCGCCTGCGCGAGCTCGCGCGCGACGTGCGAGGACTCGTACCGGCACGCGAGACGGAACGCCTCGGCGAGCATCGCGTCGCCGGCGAGCAGCGCCGTCCCCTCGCCGTACGCGGCCCAGACGGTCGGCTTGCCGCGCCGCTCCTCGTCGTTGTCCATCGACGGCAGGTCGTCGTGGACGAGCGAGAAGTTGTGGACGAGCTCGATCGCGAGCGCCGCCGGCAGCACCTGCTCGACCGGCGCGCCGTTCGCCTCGCCGACGGCGAGCGTCAGCACCGGGCGGACGCGCTTGCCGCGCATCTCGACCAGGCCGTAGCGCACCGACTCCGCCTGGCCGTGCAGCTGCGGCCAGAGCGGCAGGCGCTCGAGCTCCTCCTCGACGAGAGCGCGCAGGTCCTCAGGACTTTGCGGCATCGGCCTCCGCCGCGCGCTTCGCGCGCTCCAGCTCCTCCTCGACGGACTTCGCCAGCTCGGAGAGCTCGCCGAGCAGCTCGAGCGCGCGGTCCGGCGAGCCGCCGCCCTCGGCCGACGCGAGCTGGTCGAGCTCGCCGCGCGCCGCCTCGAGCTTCGCGAGCAGCTCCTCCGCGCGATTGAGCGATTCCTCCGTTGCCACTACGCAGCCTCCCTGTAGATGCGGTCCAGGATGCCGTTCACGAGCCGCCCGGCCTCTCTGGTGGAGTATTGCTTGGCGAGCGTGACCGCCTCGTCGATCACCGCGCGCGGCGGGATCTCCCCCACGTCGAGCTCGTGAATCGCGATGCGGAGGATGTTCCGCTCGACGGCGCCAAGCCGGTCGGCCGTCCAGCCCGACTCCGCCGCTGCGCTCGTGATGCGGGCGTCGATCGCCGCCGCGTCGCGGACGACGGCGTCGGTCACCGCTTGGGCGTAGGCGTCGATCTCGCCCTCGAACAGCTCGCCCGGCGGCCGCTCGGTGACGTCCCACTGGTAGAGGAGCGTCAGCGCCGACTTCCGCGCCTCGCGCCGCGAGATCACGCGACGTCCTCGATCGAGCCGTCGATGCTGCGGATCTGCACGCCGAGCATCTGGCGCAGGGCGTCGGCGACACGCTGCTGGACGTCCCGCGCCGCATCCGGCAGCACGTGGCCGTACGCGACCTTCACGTCGACCTGCACGCGCGCGTCGCCTGCCGCGAGGTCGATGTCGAGGTGGCGGCGCGGCCGCAGCACCTTCACGCCGTCGACCGACTCGGCGGCCCGCACGACGATCTGCGTCAGCGCGGAGTCGGTGATCTTGATGCCGTCGACGAGCGTCCTCATGCGAGCGCCAGCAGGTCGACCTCGTCGAGGAACGACGTCGAGTAGTCGCCGCTCCGGAACTCCGCGCTGCCGAGGATCTCGATCGCGATCTCGCGCGTCGTCGGGACGCCGCGCACCTCCATCTCCTGGAGCACCCGCCGGGCGCGCTCGATGCACGCGTGCCGGTTCTCGTCGCGGACGACGACCTTCGCGATCATCGAGTCGTAGTACGGCGGGATCGTCGCGCCATCCTCGACGAACGTGTCGACGCGCACGCCGGGGCCGAGCGGCGCGCGGAACCGCTCGAGCCGCCCGGGCGCCGGTGCGAAGCCGCGCGACGGGTCCTCGGCGTTGATCCGGATCTCGATCGCGTGACCGCTGCGCGGCGCGCGCCCGACGACGGGCAGCTCGCCGCCCTGGGCGACGTGCACCTGCGTGCGGACGAGGTCGAGCTGCGTCACGAGCTCGGTCACGGGATGCTCGACCTGGAGACGGCAGTTGAGCTCGATGAAGCTGAACTCGCCGTCGGGCCCGACGAGGAACTCGAACGTGCCGGCGTTGCGGTAGCCGATGTGGCGGCACGCACGCTCGGCCGCATCCTCCATCGCCTCGCGGCGCTCGGGCGTCAGCGCAGGCGACGGCGACTCCTCGATCAGCTTCTGGTGGCGGCGCTGGATCGAGCACTCGCGCTCGCCGCACGTGAGGACGTTGCCGTGCGAGTCGCACATCACCTGGATCTCGACGTGGCGGGCCGGCTTGATCGCCTTCTCGACGTAGAGCGTGCCGTCGGCGAACGCCGCCTCGGCCTCGGCGCTCGCGCGCGCATATGCGTCGTCGAGCTCGCCGGCGTGCTCGACGAGCCGCATGCCGCGGCCGCCACCGCCCGCCGCGGCCTTGAGCAGCACCGGGAAGCCGAACTGCGCCGCAGCGTCGCGCGCCTCCTCGAGCGTCGCCGTCCCCTCGGTCCCGGGCACGAGCGGCACGCCGGCGGCCTTCATCTCCGCCTTCGCCTGCGCCTTGTCGCCCATCTTCTCCATCACGTCCGCGGGCGGGCCGATGAAGACGACGTCGTTGTCCTCGCACGCGCGGACGAAGTCGGCGTTCTCGGAGAGGAAGCCGTAGCCGGGATGCACGGCGTCGCAGCCGGTCGTCGTCGCGGCGGCGATGATCGTCGGGATCTTGAGATAGCTCTCGTTCGCCGCCGGCGGCCCGATGCGGACGGCGCGGTCGGCGAGCCTGACGTGCGCCGCGTCCGCGTCCGCCGTCGAGTAGACGGCGACGGCTTCGATGCCGAGCTCGTGCAGCGCCCGGATGACGCGCACGGCGATCTCGCCTCTGTTGGCCACGAGGACGCGCTGGAACACGTGGGCAGTCTAGGCTCGCGGGCGTGGAGGACTGGTTCGCCAAGGGAGCGGCCACCTACGACGAGTCCGAGGGGGGCGGGCGCTCGAGCTCGCGATCGGGACGGGCCGCATCGGGCTGCCGCTGGCGCAGCGCGGCGTCGAGGTGCACGGCATCGACCTCTCGGCGCCGATGGTCGAGCAGCTGCGCTCGAAGCCCGGCGGCGAGACGATCCCCGTGACGATCGGCGACATGACCTCGACCCGCCTCGACACGACGTTCTCGCTCGTCTACCTCGTCTTCAACACGATCGAGAACCTGACGACGCAGGAGCTGCAGGTGGCGTGCTTCGCGAACGCGGCCGCGCATCTCGACCCAGGCGGCGTCTTCCTGATCGAGGTCGAGGTGCCGAAGCTGCAGCAGCTGCCGCCGGGCGAGCGCTACGTCCCGTTCCACGTCGGCGAGAACCACGTTGGGATCGACGAGTACGACGTCGTCACGCAGGGCCTTGTCTCGCACCACGTGACGGCGCGCGGCAAGGCGTCGACGCCGTTCCGCTACGTCTGGCCGAGCGAGCTCGACCTGATGGCGCGGCTCGCCGGGATGACGCTGCGCGACCGCTGGTCCGACTGGTCGCGGTCGCCGTTCACGGCGACGAGCGAGAAGCACGTCTCGGTCTGGCAAACGCCCGACTAGCCGGGCCGGACGCAACCTTTTGCGCAGCCGGTGCGTGAATGGTCAGTGGGATGGTGGTGAGCGCCAACGGACACGAACGCTGAGGCCGAGTTCCGGGCCTTCGTCGAGTCGAGTGGCAACCGGCTCTTCCGAACCGCCTACCTCCTCACCGGCGACCGCGGCCATGCGGAGGACCTCGTCCAGCTCGCGCTCGAGCGGACCGCCCGCCGCTGGAGCGGCCTCGCCGGCTCGCCGGAGGCGTTCGCCCGAACCGTGCTCGTTCGCGCGGCGACCGACCGATGGCGGCGGCGGCGCTCCCGCGTCCAGGAGGTGTTCGACGAGATCTCCGAGCCGTCGATCGCCGACGGCGTCGACCGCCTGCTCGCGCGGCGGGAGCTCGTCACGGCGCTGCAGCAGCTGTCGTCGCAGCAGCGTGCAGCCCTCGTGCTGCGGTACTTCCTCGACCTGAGCGAGAAGGAAACGGCGCGGGAGCTCGACATCAGCGTCGGGACGGTCAAGTCGACGGTCAGCCGGGCGCTCGACCGTCTGCGCTCGCTCGTGCCGGCCGATCTCAACCAGGAGGCGCACCGATGACCGACATGGAGACGCTCGTCCGCGAGCGGATGACCGAGGAGACCGAGGATCTCTTCCTCTTGGACAACGCCGCCGGCAGCGCGCTCCGTGCCGCTGCGCGGCACCGGTCCCGCCGGCGCCGTGGACTGCTCGTCGCCGCGCTGGTCGCGGCCTGCACCGTCGCAGGAGCAGGCGTCGCCGCTGCCACCGGCGTGCTGCCATGGTGGAACCGCGTGCAGTCGATGCGCACGGCGATGAGCTCGCCCTTCGCCACCGCGGCGGATCCGGCCGCCGTGCCCGGAAGCGCCGTTCGCCTCTCTGCTCCAGGCCCCGAGTCCACGACGTTCGAGATCGTCACCGGCACGGTGAACGTCGCGACGGGACAGGCCTCGTGCACGGCGATCGCCGTCCGAGACGCGCAGGGTCGGTCCCAGCGCCTGCTGACGAGCTGCGGGGCAGCCGGATCGGCGGTCGCGCAGGCAGCGCGGCTCGACTGGCAGTCGCCGTCCGGCGTCGCCTACGCGATCTTCGCGGGCCCCACCCCGACGTCGTCCGCAGCAGCGGTCGCGCTCCGGGCCGGCAGCCGGGACGTCGTGACCGGGCGTGTCGCGGGCGGCTACTACCTCGTCTGGGCCGCCGCGACGCAGGCGGCCGACAGCCTCGTCTTCTCGGACGCGCAGGGCCAGGTGGTCGGCGATCTGACGCCGTAGACGCGGCGCGCGCCCTAGAGCGTCGGCGGGCCGGCGAGCGGCTCGAGGTCGAAGAGGACCTGGCCGAACTCGACGGGGGCGGCGTTGTCGACGTGGATCGCGCGGACGACCGCCTCCACCTCGGACTTCACCTCGTTCATCAGCTTCATCGCCTCGAGGATGCAGAGCGTCTGGCCCGCGGCGACGATGTCGCCCTCCTCGACGAACGCCGGCTGGTCGGGCGAGGGCGCGCGGTAGAAGGTGCCGACCATCGGCGACTCGACCTGGACGAAGCCGTTCGCCGGACGCACGACCGGCGGCGCGTCCGGCTCGGGGATCGCGAGCGGCGCGCTCGACGGAGAGGTCGGGCCCGGGACGTAGTAGTCGGGCGTCGCCTTCACCGAGACGCGCATGCCGCCTTCCTCGATCGTCACCTCGCCGATGCCCGTCTCCTGCACGATCGCGATCAGGTCCTTGATCCGCTCCTGCCGCGACTTCTCGATGTTCGCGAGCTCGTCCTCTTCGCGGGAGGCGCGGTTGCGGATGCCGTGCAGCAGATGCTCGGCCTCCTCGCCGAAGAGCCCGAGCAGCAGCAGCTCCTCCTCGCTCGCCGCGACGCCTTCGGCCTCCTTGCGCAGCTCGTCGAGCGGCGCGACGATGTCCTCCACCGTCTCGGGATCGTGCGTCAGCTCGACGGCGCGCTTCAGCGCCGGATCGATCGGCTCGGGCGGCGTGCCGAAGAAGCCGATCACGAGCGACCGCACCTCGTCGACGATCGTCGAGTAGCGCGACGCCGAGAGGACGTTGAGCATCGCCTGCGAGGCGAGCACCTGCCCGATCGGCGCGGCGAGCGGCGGCCAGCCGACTTCCGCGCGGATCTTGTCGAGCTCCTCGAGCACCTCCTCGAGCCGGTCGCCGGCGCCCTGGCTCCGCAGCGTCGAGTCGACGCCCGCGACGAGCCCGGCCGGCACGTCGTGCTGGGCCGCACGCACGGCGATGCGAGGCGGGAGCGGCGCGACGGGCTCGTCGCCGAGGTGCTCGTCGATGATCTCCGTCGCCTCCCAGAGCTTCGAGACGTCGACGAGCGGGTCGAGCCCCATGCCCGCGAGCGCTTCGGCGAGCGCCTCGCCGGAGACGCGGTGGAGCGACAGCGCCAGCGGGAAGACCGTGCAGGCGATGAGCTGTGCGCCGGCGCGCGCGGCCGAGAGTGACGCTGCGAGCGCGCTGCCGCCGGAGCCCTGCACGTAGATGCCGACGGGCAGGCCGCTGGCCTCGCTCAGTGCATGGACGAGGTTCTCGGCCTTGTGCGGCTGCAGCGAGCCGGTCGGGTCGTGCAGGAGCACGCGCACCGCGCCGAGCTCGGGCAGCGCCTTCGCCCGCTCGATCAGCGTGTCGACGTCGCCGGTCCGGCCCGGGCTGTAGACGAGACCGGCCTCGAAGTCCCGTTCGGCGGCGGCGATCGCCTCGGCCGCCTCGCGCAGGTTCGAGACGTCGTTGAGCGGATCGTGGAGCCGGAAGACGTCGATGCCGTTCGCCGCCGCGCTCGCGACGAAGCGGCGCGCGAAGTCGGCGTCAACCGGCCGCGAGCCGACGAGGAAGCGGCCGCGGAGGGCCAGCCCGAGCGGCGTCTTGACGCGCGCCTTCAGCGCGCGGATGCGCTCCCACGGGCTCTCGACGCCGCGCTTGACCGCCGCGTCGAAGCAGCCGCCGCCCGACACCTCGAGGTACGAGAAGCCCGCCTGGTCGAGGATCTCCGCCAGCTGCAGCTGCACCGCCGTCGGCACGACGCCGGAGAGCGGTTCCTGTCCGAGCAGGCGAATTGTCGTGTCGGCGAGCGTCGGCACGGGCAGAGCCTATCCTGGATGTCGTGCACGCCCTCCCGCCTCGGGCGGCGCTCGTCCCGAACGCGATCGTGTTCCGCGACCGTCGCCACGGCGCGCTCGGCGGCGGCCTGACGGGCGGCACCGGGACCGTCCAGGTGACCGCCGACGGCGGCCGGACGTGGCGAGTGGTCCTGCGGACGCCGACGCCGGTGACGGCGATCTCGTACGCCGGCAAGGGGCTGCGGATCGTGCTCGCCGACAACTCGATCCGGGCGAGCACCGACGGCGCGAGCGGCTGGCATGCCGCGCCGCCGATCGACCTGCCGCGCTCCCCCTGCCCACCGTCGCTCTTCCAGTCGCACTGGGCCGGGAACTGGGTGCTCTGCACCGGCCAGTCGAGCACCGGCGCCGGCGGCAAGGCCGTCTACCGGTACGCCGACGGCCGCTGGCGCCGGCTCGCGTACACACCGTTCCCGCCGCCCGGCCGGAGCACCGGCGGCATCTCGCTCATGGGCTACGCGCTCGGGATCACGATGGCGCCGGACGGGTTCGGGCTGATCTGGGAGTCGCGCGGCACGCTCTACCTGACGCGGGACGGCGGGTCGCACTGGCTCGGCCTGCCGAAGGTCGCTGTCCCCGAGGTCGACTTCGGCGAGGCGGCGACGGCGCTGCCGCAGGGGACGGCCTTCGCCGTCCTGGCGCGCGGCAACGTCCACCGGCGGCTGCTCGAGACGACGGACGCAGGCCGGACCTGGCGCGTCGTGCACCGCTGGCGCTAAAGCCGCTGCGCGCCCGTGCCGATCAGCACCGCATGGTCATCGTCATGCGGCTCTTCCTCGCCCTCTGGGTCTGCCTGGCCGCGATCGGCTTCCTGCTCTACGCCGGCCCGTACCACCACTAGGCGGCGGCGTCGACCGCGGCGCCGGCGACGCAGAGCGCGGCCGCCGCGCCCACGAACACCCACGCGTCGAGCAGCGGCAGGCTCGTGCGCCGGTAGATCGCCTTGCTGCCGGCCAGCGGCATCAGGACGAGGCAGGCCGCGGCGGCGAACCACAGTCCGTACGCGACGGCGCGGTGATACGTGGAGCCGCCGTCGACCGCCTGGAAGATCGCTCCGCCCGCGGCGCCGAGGACGCCTGCGGCGAGCGCTAGGCGCGCGAGATGTAGCGCTTCTCTCGAGGGTCGACCTTGAGCTTGTCGCCGACGTTGACGAAGAGCGGCACCTGGACGACGGCGCCCGTCTCGAGCGTCGCCGGCTTCGTCACGTTCGAGACCGTGTCGCCCTTCACGCCCGGTTCGGTGTCCACGACCGTCAGCTCGACCGACGCGGGCAGCTGCACACTCGACGGCTTCCCGTTCACGGCGAGCACCTGCACGGTCGCGTTCGGCTGCATGAACGTCAGCTCGTCGGCGAGGTCGGCGGTCGGCACCGCGAACTGCTCGTACGACTCGGCGTCCATGAAGTGCGCCTCGTTGCCGTCCTCGTACAGGAACTGGACGTTCTTCGTCTCCGTGTGCACACGCGGGAACTTCTCGCCGGCGCGGAACGTCTTGTCGACGACCGCGCTCGTCTCGAGGTTGCGGAGCTTCGTGCGGACGAACGCGCCGCCCTTGCCCGGCTTCACGTGCTGGAACTCGAGGATGCGCCACACCTTGCCCTCGAGCTCGATGTGCATTCCGTTCTTGAAGCTGTTGGTGTCGACTTGCTCGGCCACGGCGCAGGAGTGTAGCTATGCGACGACGGTCCACTCCTTGGTGAACCC
>JBEQUF010000071.1:0-7198 GCA_040349295.1 Actinomycetota bacterium
GGCTGCGGCGCGCCGCGGCAATCCCGCGTTCGAGCGCCTCCGGCCGCCTCCACGCGCCGTGATCCTCGTCGACGACGTCTACACGACGGGCTCGACGGCGCAGGCGGCGGCGCGGGCGCTCGCATGCGAGGTGCGCGTGGTCACGTTCGCCCGGTCGGTCCGCGCCGCCTAGACCTGCCAAGCTCGTGGCGATGGCGACCTGCGTCCTCGTCCACGGCGCATTCCACGGCGGCTGGTGCTGGCAGCCGCTCCTCCCGCACCTGGAGGCGCGCGGGCATCGCTCCGTCGCCCTCGACCTCCCCGGTCACGGCGCCGATCCGCGGGCGCTCGAGACGGTGACCTTCGAGCAGACGGTCGACGCGGTCGTCGAGGCGGTCGGCGCCGAGCCGGAGCCGGTCTGGCTCGTCGCGCACAGCCTCGGCGGCATCGTCGCCGCCGCTGCGGCCGGCCGCGTGCCGGACCGCATCGCCCGGCTCGTCTTCGTCACGGCCCTCGTGCCGCTGCACGGGGAGGCGATGCAGGACCTTCCGCAACGCCCGGCGGACGATCCGGTCAACGGGCTCGTGGCGCCGATGGGCGACCTGCTCCTCCGCATCGACGCCGAGCGGGCCGGCGAGGCCCTCTTCAACGAGTGCTCACCGGCCGTCGCCGACTGGGCGACGGCCCGCCTCGAGCACGAGGCCCGGGCGAACACCGTCGGTCGCGCCTTCTTCCCGGACGGCCGTTTCCCGGCGATTCCCCGAACCTACGTCGCCTGCGGGCGCGACCGGACGATCACCCTCGACCGGCAGGAGCGGATCTCGGCCCGCGCCGGGATCGCCGACCTCCGTCTGCTCGATGCCGACCACTCGCCGTTCCTCTCGCGGCCGGGGGAGCTCGCCGCCCTGCTCGAGATCCGCCACCATTGACGGCTCGGATCCAAGGTGGTAATGATCTGCCCTTCATTGTATGTAGCTCGTATTCAATGCTTGGCGGATTCGGGCCTGGCGCTCGAAAAGGAGGGTTCGGTGGAAATCAGCGTTCTCGTAGCGCGGGCACGCCGTACAGGGCGTCGCTCATGGGGCTTCCTCGTGGTGCTCGCCATCCTCGCCGCCGTCGCCGCGTCCGCTGCGACGGCAGGGACGAAGACGGCTCAGGCCGGGCTCCCGTCGACGATCCACATCCCCGTCGTCATGAGCCAGAGCGGCGCCGCCGCGCTCCCTGGGACGCAGCTGATCAACGGGATGCAGTTCGCGGCGTCGCAGATCAACTCGACGAAGTTCCTCGGCAAGTCGAAGATCGTCCTCGACCTGAACGACGACCAGTCCGACACGAACGTCGCCTTCCGCGACGTCACGAGCGTCGTCGACAGCAAGCCGCCGGCGTTCATGGGCCCGGGCGTGAGCGCGCTCGCGCTGACGACCGCGGGCATCGCCGAGCAGGCCCACATCCCGTACATCGCCACCGAGGCGGTCAGCTCGGGCCTCCGGCCGTACGTCCAGCGCGGGCACTACATCTACCGCCTGACGCCGCCGGAGTTCAACTACCAGGACATCACCTTCAAGTACCTGGCGGCCCACAACATCAAGTCGATCTCGATCCTCTACGTGCAGGAAGGCGCGGCGCAGACGGAGTGGGCGACGAAGACGGTGCCGCCGCTCGCGAAGAAGTACAAGATCAAGATCCTCGACACGATCCCGTTCCCGCAGACGCAGACCGACTTCAACGCGCTCGCCACCCGGCTCGCGCAGGAGAAGCCCGATGCGATCGGCATCGCCTCGTTCTCGAGCCAGAACCCGGCGATCATCACGCAGATCCGGCAGAGCGGCTACAAGGGGCAGCTCTTCGGCGAGGGCAGCTTCGGCGGCAACTCGCTCGTCGGCGCCGGCTCGGCGGCGAACGGCGCGATCTGGGCGTCGGACTACGCGCCGTTCATGACGTATCCGTCGTCGGTCGCGTTCACGAACGCCTGGCGGAAGGCGCACAGCGGCGCCGACCCGCTCAACTTCAACGCCGAGGGCTTCGACGGCCTGTGGTTCCTGGCGCACGCGCTGAAGCGGGCGAACTCGGTCGATCCCGCCAAGGTCGACAAGGCGCTCGAGGCGCTCGTCCAGAACTACTACAACGGCGCGATCGGGAAGATCACGTTCAAGCGCACGCACGACGCGTTCTCGCCGGGCGTGCTGAACATGTGGCAGGACGGCAAGCCGGTCCGAGCGGCCGGGTAGGTGGCGTGAGCTATTCAGCGACGACGTGTGACGGACGGGGGGCGGCGCTGCGCCGCTCCCCGTCCCGCACGACGGCCGGAGGGGACGCCGCGTGATCCAGCAGTTCCTGAATGCGATCGTCCTCGGGTCGGTCTACACGCTCTTCTCGCTGGGCCTCTCGCTCGCGTGGGGCGTGGCGAACATCCTCAACCTCGCCCACGGTGCGCTCTTCGTGGCCGGGGCGCTCGTGTCGTACGAGGTGGCGCGCGACGCCGCGCTGCCGCTCGCGGTCATGCTCCCGATCGCGGCGCTCGCCGGCGGGCTCGGCGCGGTCGTCCTCGACGTCCTCGCGTTCACGCCGATCACGAAGCGGATCAAGAACGAGGCGAAGCGCGAACGGGCGATCATGCTCGCGAGCCTCGGAGCCGCGGCGATCATCGTCAACATCGCGAA
This sequence comes from Actinomycetota bacterium, assembly GCA_040349295.1. Classification (GTDB taxonomy): domain Bacteria; phylum Actinomycetota; class Thermoleophilia; order Gaiellales; family Gaiellaceae; genus Palsa-739. Next base: position 2,640 of record JBEQUF010000071.1, read on the forward strand.
CGTCCGGACGCACTACACGGTGCAGCGCATCTCGGAGAAGGTCTACGGGATCAAGACCTACTTCTTCTGGGGTCTCCACATCACGAACATCGCGATCGTGATCCTCGTCCTGACGCTCGTCGTCGCGGCCGGGCTCGTGGGCTGGCTGCGGCGCTCGACACACGGGCGAGCCGTCCGCGCCGTCGCCTTCAACCGGGAGCTGGCCCCGCTCTTCGGCATCAACGCGACGCGCCTTTCGCGGTTGATGCTGTTCGTCGGCGGCTGCATGGCCGGCGCGGCAGGCCTGCTCCTCGCGACCGAGCTCAGCGGCTTCGACCCGTACTTCGGCAACCCGTTCATGCTGAAGGCGTTCGCCGTCGTGATCATCGGCGGCATCGGCAGCGTCGGCGGCACGGTCATCGCCGCGTACGCGCTGGCGCTCGTCGAGACGTACATCGTCGGCTACCTCCCGAGCGGGATCCCGTTCGACGCCGTCGCGTTCGCGCTGATCATCCTCGTGCTCGTGATCCGCCCGCAGGGCATCGCGGGCGTCGTCCAGGCGGAGCGGGCGTAACGATGATCGGCTGGTGGAACGGCAACCAGACGCTCGTGCACCAGATCGGCGTCTACGCGATCGCGGCGGCGAGCATGCAGATCGCGATGAACGCCGGCGTGTTCTCGCTGCTCACCGGCGCGACCTGGATCGTCGGCGCGTACACGGCGGCGATCACGGTGCGCGAGGGAGGCAACGAGCTGCTCGCCTTCGTGCTGGCGATCGTCATCGGCGCGGTCTCGAGCGCGGCGATCTCCGTCCTGACCCGGCGCCTCGTCGGCATCGGCCTCGCGATGGTGACGATGTCGCTCGTCTTGATCACGGGCGTGATCCTCGAGAGCGTCGGCTCGTTCACGGGCGGCCCGCTCGGCCTGTACGGGATCCCCGTGCTCATCACGACGAGGGACGTGCTCATCGCCGCCGGGATCGTGGCGGTGATCATGACCGTGCTCGAGCGCGGGCGGATCGGGCGTGCCGTCGCGACGTTGCGCGAGGATCCGCACATCGCGGCGTCCGTCGGAATCCCCGTGCCGCTCGCGCGGCACATCGTCATGTTCCTTTCCGGCGCCCTCGCGGGCCTGTCGGGCGCGCTCTACGCATTCATGTTCCTGACGCTGACGCCGATGCAGGGCGGCTTCGACTTCGTCCTCCTCCTGCTCTCGATGGTCATCATCGGCGGCGCCGGCTCGTGGATCGGCGCCTACGTCGGCGCGGCCCTGCTGATCTGGCTCCCGGACGTGTCGACCGTGGCGCATCGCTGGGACGGCGTCATGTACGGCGTCATCCTGATCGCGATCGTCGTCTACGCACCCGGTGGCCTCACGGGCATCGTCGGGTCCGCCGTCCGCAAGGCCGTGACGCAGGCGAGATCGATCTTCTCGAGCGAGCCGGCCACCACGCCCATGAGCGCGGACTCGGAAGCATGAGCGAGTCGATTCTCGCGCTCACCGACGTCACGGTCCGCTACGGCGGCGTCGTCGCGGTCGACGAGGTCTCGTTCGAGCTCGACAACGGCGCGATCCACGGTCTCGTCGGGCCGAACGGATCGGGGAAGTCGACGCTGCTCGCGGCGGTGTCCGGGACGCGGCCGGCGGACGGCGGCTCGATCCGGTTCGACGGGCACGAGACGCGCAAGTGGACGCCGTGGCGGCTCGCGCGCCATGGATTGGCGCGCACGTTCCAGGGCGCTCGCGTCGTCCCCGACCTCACGGTGCGCGAGAACGTCGCGCTCGGTCTCGACTGGAACCCGGTGCGCAAGCACGGCGGCTTCGTCGGTCGCCGGGCGCGGACGGCGTCGGCCGTCGACGACGCGCTCGAGACCTGCGGCATCGCGCGCATCGCCGACAGCATCGCCTCGGATCTCTCGTACGGCACCCAGCGGCTCGTCGAGATCGCCCGCGCGGTCGTGGCGCAGCCGAGGCTGCTCCTCCTCGACGAGCCGACGGCCGGGATGAACGAGCTCGAGCGCGCGGAGATCGAGGCCGTGCAACGGAAGCTCGGCGCGAACGGCGTCACGCAGGTGCTCGTCGAGCACAACATGGGCATGGTCGTGCGGCTCTGCGCGCACGTGTTCGTGCTGAACTCGGGGAAGCTGATCGCCTCGGGCTCGCCGAACGAGATCGTGAACAACCCGGACGTCCAGAAGGCCTACCTCGGAAAGGTCAGCGAGCATGCCACGGCCGCTGCGAGTCACTGATCTCCGCGTCGCCTACGGCCCCGTCGTCGCGGTCGACGGCGTGTCGCTCGAGGCGGTGCCCGGCGCCGTGCGCGTGCTGCTCGGGCCGAACGGCGCCGGCAAGTCGTCGCTGCTGAACGGCGTCTGCGGGATCGCGCCGCGCGTCGGCGGCGAGGTGCACCTCGGCGAGGCGCCCTTGCACAAGCAGCGGGCACACGGCGTCGCCCGCGCAGGCGTGATCCAGGTGCCCGAGGGCCGGCGCGTCGTCTCGCCGCTCTCGGTCGAGGAGAACCTCATCCTCGGGCAATACGCGGCCCGCGGGCGGCGCGCCGACACCGAGTTCGGCACCGTCGAGGCGATCTACGAGCTCTTCCCCCGGCTCCACTCGCGCCGTAAGGTGCGCGCCGGGCTGCTGAGCGGCGGCGAGCAGCAGATGCTCGCGATCGGCCGCGCGCTGATGGGGCAGCCCGAGGTGATCCTGCTCGACGAGCCGTCGATGGGGCTCGCGCCGATCATCGTCGCCCAGGTGTTCGACTGCGTCGCGCGCATCGCGGAGACCGGCATCGCCGTGCTGATGGTCGAGCAGAACGTCGCCGCGCTCGAGATCGCCTCGTACGGCTACGTGCTCGAGCACGGGCGGATCGTGGTCGAAGGCCCGGCGGCCGAGCTCGCCGCAGACCCGGCGGTCATGGACGCCTACATCGGCGCCGGGCTCGCGACCGCCTCGTGAAGATCGCCGCGCCCGTCCTCCTCGAGGCGGGCCGCCCGATGGAGGAGCTGGCGCTCGACGTCGGCGAGCCGCGCGCGGGCGAGGTGCTCGTCCGCATGGCGGCGAGCGGTGTCTGTCACAGCTGCCTGAGCGCCGCGAACGGCGCGTCGACGCGCGCTCCGAAGCCGATCGTCCTGGGCGACGAGGGGGCGGGTGTCGTCGAGGCGGTCGGCCCGGGCGTGACGCGTCTCGCCGAGGGCGACCACGTCGTCCTGTCGTGGGCGCCGGGGTGCGGCCGCTGTCGGTACTGCGACGCAGGCCGGCCGGTCCTGTGCACGAATGCGCCGCCGTTCGGCTTCCTCGACGACGGCACGACGCGGTTCTCGGTCGACGGCACGCCCGTGCACCACTTCGGGCCCGCGACGTATGCCCCCTACACCGTCGTGCAGGAACGCGCCGCCGTTCGCATCTCGAAGGCGCTGCCGCTCGAGCATGCTGCGCTGATCGGGTGCTCCGTCACGACCGGCGTCGGCGCCGTCGTCAACACGGGCGGCGTGCAGGCAGGTCAGTCGGTCGCCGTGTTCGGCTGCGGCGGCGTCGGGCTGAATGCGGTCCAGGGCGCCGTCCTCGTCGGCGCGGCGACGATCGTCGCGGTCGATCCCGTCGGCGAGCGCCTCGACGGCGCGCGCGAGCTCGGCGCGACGCACGCGCTGCCGGCCGGCGAGGACGTGAGCGCGGCGATCCGCGAGCTGACCGGCGGAGGCGTCGATTGCGCGGTCGTCGCGGCCGGCGTGCCGGCGGTCGTCGAGCAGGCGCTCGCCTCCCTCGCGCCCGGCGGCGTCGTGGTGGCGGTCGGCGTGCCGCCGGCCGGCTCGTCGTTCGCAGTCGACCCGGGGCTGCTCCTCGGCGGCGAGCGGCGGCTCGCCGGCTCGAAGTACGGCTCGTCGAATCCGCTCGTCGAGTTCCCGCGCCTCGTCGAGCTCGCGCTCGCCGGACGGATCGAGCTCGAGCGGCTGATCACGCGCCGCTACGCGCTCGCAGAGGCGAACGAGGCGTTCGACGACCTCGCCTCCGGCGCGCTCGCCCGCGGGCTGATCGTCTTCGACGGAGCGTGAGATGAGGGGCCCGGCCGATCCTGCGCGCTCGTTCCGCTGGGTCGTGCTCGGTGCCGCGACCGTCGCGCAGATGAGCTTCTCGGCGTTCACGCTCGGCCTGCCCGCGCTGACGCCGGCGATCCGCAGCCACTTCCACGCGTCGATCGGCGCCACCGGTGCGTTCCTCGGCGTGGTCAGCCTCGGCCTCGCGGCGACGCTGCTGCCCTGGGGCCTCGTCAGCGATCGCGTCGGCGAGCGCGCGGTGATGACGATCGGTCTGCTCGGCGCATCCGCGTCGCTCGCGATCGGCGCGTTCTCGCCGAGCTTCCTGCTGCTCGCGGTCGCGCTCTGCATCGCGGCCGCGCTCGGCGCCTGCGTCAACTCGGCGATCGGCCGGACGGTGCTCGCGTGGTTCCCGCCCGAGCAGCGCGGGTTCGCCTATTCGATCCGGCAGGCGGGGATGATGGTGGCGGCCGCCATCGCGGCCGCGACGCTGCCGCGCGTCGCCGGTGCACACGGGTTGCGGACGGCGATCCTCGTCCTCGCCGC
>JBEQUF010000084.1:0-11102 GCA_040349295.1 Actinomycetota bacterium
AGCAGGATCGAGTCCGCGTCGCGCAGGATCGCGAGCCGCTCGCGCGTCACGTCGCCGATGATGCGGATGCCGAGACCCGGCCCCGGGAACGGCTGCCGCCAGACCATGCGCTCCGGCATGCCGAGCTCCTCGCCGACGCGCCGCACCTCGTCCTTGAAGAGCAGGCGCAGCGGCTCGACGAGCTTCATCTGCATGTCGTCGGGGAGGCCGCCGACGTTGTGGTGCGACTTGATCGTCGCCGCGACGCCCTCGGTGCCGCCCGACTCGATCACGTCGGAGTACAGCGTCCCCTGCACGAGCCACTTCACGTCGCCGAGCTTGCGCGCCTCCTCTTCGAAGACGCGGATGAACTCGCGGCCGATGATCTTCCGTTTCTGCTCCGGCTCCTCGACGCCGGCGAGCAGCTCGAGGAAGCGATCCTCCGCCTGCACGTGCACGAGCGGCACGTGGAAATGGTCGCCGAACGTCTCGACCACCTGCGCCGCCTCGTTCTTGCGCATCATCCCGTGGTCGACGAAGACGCACGTCAGCTGGTCGCCGACCGCCTTGTGCACGAGCAGCGCCGCGACCGCCGAGTCGACACCCCCCGACAGCGCGCACAGCACGCGCTCGCGGCCGACCTGCGCGCGGATCCGCTCCACCTGCTCCTCGATCACCGCCGCGGGCGTCCATGCGGGCGGCGCGTCGGCGATGTCGTAGAGGAAGTTCTTCAGCACCTCCATCCCGTGCGGCGTGTGCACGACCTCGGGATGGAACTGCACGCCGTACCAGCCGCGCTCGCGCTGCTCGAACGCCGCGACCGGCGTCGACGGCGACGTCGCCACGACCTGCGCACCCTCGGGTGCGGCGACGACGGTGTCGCGGTGCGACATCCAGGCCGTCTGCTCGTCGGGCGTGTCCTTCAGCAGCGTCGACTCGGACACCTGCACGGTCGTCTTCCCGTACTCGGCGGCATCGGTGCGGTCGACGCGGTCGCCCAGATCGAGTGCCATCAGCTGGGCGCCGTAACAGATGCCGAGGGTCGGGATGCCGAGCTCGAAGATCCGCGGATCGACGCGCGGCGCGCCGTCGGAGTACACCGAGGCCGGGCCGCCGCTGAGGATGATCGCGTACGGGTTGCGGGCGCGGATCGCCTCGGGCGAGATCTGGTGGCCGACCAGCTCCGAGTAGACCCGGCACTCGCGCACGCGGCGGGCGATCAGCTGTGCGTACTGGCCGCCGAAGTCCAACACCAGCACGGGCCGCTCCTCCGCCGTCGGAAAGGCAACGACGTTCGACGGCTCAGCGGCGATAGTTCGGCGCCTCTTTCGTGATCGTCACGTCGTGCGGATGCGACTCGCGCAGCCCTGCGCCGGTGATGCGCACGAAGCGCGCGTTCTTCATCTCGGCGAGCGTGGGCGCGCCGCAGTAGCCCATCGCCTGCCGCAGGCCGCCGACGAGCTGGTAGACGATCGGCGCGAGCGGCCCCTTGTAGGCGACGCGGCCCTCGATCCCCTCGGGGATCAGCTTCTCGACGTCTTCGACGTCGCCCTGGAAGTAGCGGTCCTTCGAGAACGAGCGGGCGCGCATCGCCCCGAGCGAGCCCATGCCGCGGTACTCCTTAAAGCGCTCGCCCTGCGCGAGGATGACCTCGCCCGGCGACTCGTCGGTGCCGGCGAGGAGCGAGCCGAGCATCACCGTGTCGGCGCCGGCGGCGATCGCCTTCGCGATGTCGCCCGACGTGGTCATGCCGCCGTCGGCGATCACCGGCACGTCGACCGCCTCGGCGACGTCGTACACCGCCGTCACCTGCGGCACGCCGACGCCCGCGACCACTCGCGTCGTGCAGATCGAGCCCGGGCCGATGCCCGCCTTCACGCCGTCGACACCCGCGTCGACGAGGGCGCGCGCGGCCTCGGCGGTGGCGATGTTCCCGGCGACGACGTCGCACTCGACGCGCGACTTGATCGTCCGCACCATCTCGATCACGCCGGCGGAGTGCCCGTGCGCGGTGTCGACGACGAGCACGTCGACGCCGGCGGCGACGAGTGCCTCCGCCCGCGCGAGCGCGTCCGGGCCGACGCCGACCGCCGCGCCGACACGGAGCCGGCCGCGGTCGTCCTTCGTCGCCTGCGGGTACTGGATCTTCTTCTGGATGTCCTTGACCGTGATCAGGCCGCGGAGCTTCCCGTCGGCGTCGAACACGGGCAGCTTCTCGATCTTGTTGCGGTAGAGGATCGCCTGCGCCTCCGCGAGCGTCGTGCCGACCGGCGCGGTGACGAGGTCGCGCGCGGTCATCAGCGCGGACACCGGCTGGTCGACCTCCTGCTCGAAGCGGAGATCGCGGTTCGTGAGGATGCCGACGAGCACGCCCGCGTCGTCGGTGATCGGCACGCCTGACACCTTGTAGTGCGCCATCAGCTCGAGCGCGTCGCGCACGAGCGCGTGCGGCGGCAGCGTCACCGGCTCGACGATCATCCCGGCCTCCGAGCGCTTCACCTTGTCGACCTCGGCGACCTGCGCCTCGATCGAGAGGTTGCGGTGGACGATGCCGAGGCCGCCCTCGCGGGCGAGCGCGATCGCGAGGCGCGCCTCGCTCACCGTGTCCATGGCCGCCGAGACGATCGGGATCGCCAGCTCGATCGAGCGCGAGAAGCGCGTGCGGGTCGAGACGTCGTTCGGGAGGACGTGCGACTCCGCCGGAACCAGCAGGACGTCGTCGAACGTGAGGCCTTCCTTGGCGAACTTCCGGTCCAGGGCGACGAGGCGTTGCAGATCGTCCTGGCGGAGCTCGACGTCCAAGGTCGTCTCAGGGTAACAGGGCGCCCTGACACCGTCCTAACACCCCGGGGCTACGGTGGCCTGGATGGGCTCGGTGCTGGCCGCCGTGGCCGCCGCGGCGGCCGTTCTCACGCACTCTGCAGCGACGGCTTCGCGGACGCCGACGCTCCTCTACCACCATGCGGGCACCGTCGCCGCCTTCGCACAGGACGGCCCCGACGTCGCCTGGTTCGAGGCGGGCGGGACGAAGTGCAACACCGTCCATCTGCTCGAGCTGACCGACGGCCTGCACGCGACGCTGCCCGACCAGAACCACCACAACGTCACGTGCCACTTCGCCTGGGACCCGCAGCGCCCGGTCGGCCTGGCGCTCGCGCAGAAGGGCGGCCGCGCCCTCTGGACCCTGCCCCAGCAGTCGCCGCTGCAGCTCGACTACCTGCTCGGCGCCGGGCTCGCCGCGGGCGACCGCCCCGAGCGCCGGTTCCTCGAGGTCGCCCATACCGCGCGCGGCGTCGGGCAGTGGCTCGGCGGGATCTCGGGCGACAAGGGGACGCTCGTCTACGGCGTCACCTCCGTCGACTACGAGGACGAGGCGGGCTGCCTCGCCGGGACGAACCCGGACGGCTGCCGGCTGATCAAGTCGGGTGGGGGCGTCTACTGGATCAACGGGCGGACGGCGCAGCTCGTGAAGAACACCGGCGCCGCCGTCGCAGTGGCGGCCTCGGGCGGTGCGGTGGCCTACGTCGCGACGGGCGCGATCGCCCGCGACGGCCAGCCGGTCGCCTCCGCCGACCTGCCGATCGACATCCGCGACGTGAGCAGCGGCGACCAGATCTCGAGCGTGCAGCCGCAGGGCGTGCCGATCGCGCTCGCGCTCTCGGACCGCGTGCTCGCGACGCTGGAGCGGACGCCGCTCGGCCTGCGCCTCGCGTGGTACGACCGGACGACCGGGCAGCCGAAGGGCTCCGTCCCGGTGCCGAAGACGACGGCGCCGGCGCTCACCGCGAGCGACTCGCTGATCGTCTTCCACGTCGGCCGGTCGCTCCGCTCCGTGGCGGTCGACTCGCATCGCGTGCGCGTGCTCGCGAAGACGCCGTCGAAGCCGATCGGCCTCTCGCTCGAGGGCGACCGGCTCGCCTGGGCCGAGAACGCCCGGCGGCAGTACTGGATCCGCGCGCTCTACGTCAGCGGCAACGGCTGAAGCTCCTCGACCTCGACCGCGTTCGCGAGGCGCAGCGCCTCGCGCGGGTCGAAGCGGCCCGGGCCGAGCTCGAGCACCGACGCTGCCGCGCAGCCGACGCCCTGCCGGAGCGCCTCGTCGACCGGCCGTCCCGCGACGCGCGCCGCGAGGAAGCCCGCGAGGAGGACGTCGCCGGCGCCGACGGCGGCGATCGGCTCGACGCGTCCGATCGACGCGCGGTAGCGCCGGGTCTGCCGGTCCTCGCGGAAGAGCGCGAAGCACGACGACTCCTGGGTGATCAGGACGTTCCGGGCACCGAGCTCGACGATCGCGTCCAGCGCCATGCGGAAGTCCTCGTCGTCCTGGAACTCCTGCCCGACGAGGCTCTCGGCCTCGCGCTGGTTCGGCGAGACGAGGTACGGCTCGGCCTCGACGCCGCGGCGCAGCGGCTCGCCCTCGGTGTCGAGCACCGTGTTGACGCCACGGCGGTCGAGGTCGCGGATCGCCTCGGCATAGATGTCGTCGGGGACGTCGCGCGGCAGCGAGCCGGAGAAGACGACGTGCGTCGCGACGCTCGAGAGATAGCGAAGCTTGTCGAGCAGCGTCTCGATCTCCTCGCGGCGCACCGCCGGCCCCCACTCGTAGATCTCGCTCAACGCCCCCGCGGTCGGGTCGACGACGGCCGTCGACGTCCGAGACTCGTCGCCGATCCGGACGAAGTCGTTCAGGAGCGCCTCGCCGGCGAGCTCTTCGACGATCCGGTCGCCGGTGCGGCCGCCCGCGAGCCCCGTGCAGACGACGGGCGCGTCGAGCCGCTTCAGCGCGCGGGCGACGTTGATGCCCTTGCCGCCGGCGGAGGTGAGGCTCGCGCTCGCCCGGTGCCGGTGGCCGAGCTGGAAGTTCGGCACCGTGAGCGTGCGGTCGATCGCGGCGTTGAGGGTGACGGTGACGATCATTCGATCACGAGAAGAAGCCCAGCAGATGATGCACGGTCCGGCCGGCGTACCAGCCGACCTTCCCGAAAGCTGACGGTTTCTCGACCGTCCGGCCCGCCAGGAGCGGCCGTGAGCCGAGGAGCGTCCGCCCCTGCCAGATCTCGACGCGGCCGACCGCCTGCCCGCGCCGCACCGGCAGCGAGACCGCGGTCGGCGCGACGATCCGCTCGACGAGCGGTCGCCCGACGCGGACGACCTGGGACAGCGGCTTCACGACGACGAGCTGGAGCGGCTTCCGCCCGTAGGGCGCGGCCGCCGTCGCGTACGTGCGCGCGCGGACGAGCTCGACCGTCTTGTACGAGCTGACGCCGTACGAGAGGAGCCGCGTCAGGTCGGCGTTCCGCTGCGAGCGCGTCGGCGAGCCGAGCACGACCGCGTAGATCGTGAAGCCGCCGCGCCGCACGGCGGCGACCTCGCACCAGCCTGCGTCGTCGGTGTGGCCGGTCTTGCCGCCGACGAGGCCGGGGAAGACGCCGAGCAGGTCGTCCCAGGTGTGCACCGTGAACGTGCCGTTCTCGATCGTCGCGCTCGACGTCCCGATCAGCTGCCGGACGATCGGGATGCGGAACGCGACCTGCGCGAGCTTGACGACGTCGCGCGCGCTCGACAGATGGCCGGCCGCGTCCAGCCCGTCGGGCCGCACGAAGTGCGTGTCGCGCAGCCCGAGCTGCTGCGCGCGCTCGTTCATCCAGCCGACGAACGTCTGGATGTCGCCCCCGGCCGCCGCCGCCGCGAGCGCGTCGGCGGCGTCGTTCGCGCTCTGGATCAGCGCACCCTCGAGCAGGTCGTGCACGGTGATCCGCTGGCCTGCGACGAGCGGGATGCGCTCCTCGCCGACGCGTGCCGCCTCGGCGGTGACGGTGACCGTGTCGGACGGCTTCAGGTGCTGGAGCGCGACGACGACCGTCATCAGCTTCGTGATGCTCGCGATCGGCACGCGCGCCGTCGCGTCGTGCTGGGCGACCACCTCGCCGTTCGAGGCGTTGAGGACGTACCAGGCGCGTGCGTCGCTCAGCCGGGGCCCCGCAGCATGGGCGCCGCCGGCGAGGACGAGCGCGGCGACGCTACTTGATACGAAGCTTTTGACCGACTTGCAGCGCATTCGAGCTCACACCGGGATTGAGCGACTGCAGCTGCTCGACCGTGATCCCCTCCTTCGAGGCGATGGAGCCGAACGTGTCGCCGGACTGCACCGTATAGAACCGCTTCGCGGTCCCGTGCGGCGCCGCCGGCTGCCGGGTGGTCGTCGCGTGCACCGTCTGGACCGGCGCATTCGTCGTCGTCGTGGTCGCGGCGCGGTGGTCGAGCGCCGAGTGGACGAGCAGCACGGCGGCGGTCACCGCGGCGAGGAAGGCGACCGGCGCCGCGTAGTGCGCGAACGGCGGCGGCTGCTTACGCCTGCCGCGAGACATGCCATGCCTCGCGCGCCAGGCGTGACGCCTCTGCGCCCGGATCGTCCGCGTAGATGACGGAGCGCGACGCCGAGACGAGGCCGCCGGCGGGGCCGCAGGCGAACGCCGCCGCGACGTCCTCCGGCGTGCCGCCCTGCACGCCGATCCCGGGCAGCAGGAACGGCGTGTGCGGCAGCAGTGCCCGAGCCTCCGCGATCTCTCGCGGGTGCGTCGCGCCGATCACGGCGCCGACCGACGAGAGCCCGCGCTCACCGACGAACGGCTCGCCCCAGGCCGCGATCTTCTCCGCCACGAGCTCCCAGACGCGCCGCCCGTCCTCGAGCCGCGCGTCCTGGAGGTCCGCGCTCCCCGGGTTCGACGTCTTGAGCAGGATCAGCACCCCGGCGCCGTAGCGACGGCAGGCGTCGAAGTACGGCTCGAGCGAGTCGCCGCCCAGGTACGGGTTGACGGTGAGCGCATCTGCGAGCGGGTAGAACGCCTCGGCGTAGGCCTGCGCCGTCGAGCCGATGTCGCCCCGCTTCGCGTCGGCCAGGACGATCAGGCCTGCGTCGCGAGCGTATGCGCAGGCGTCGCGGAAGGCGCGCACGCCGTCGGCGCCGCGCGCCTCGAAGAACGCCGACTGCGGCTTCACCGCGACGGCGAACGGCTCGACCGCGTCGACGATGCGCCGGCAGAAGGCGTCGACGTCGTCGACGCGCGAGTCGGGGTCGAGCCCGACGACGAGCTGGCTCTGCTTCCGCTCGACGGCGTCGGCGAGCCGATCTGCGAACTGGGTCACCGCGACGGCCATTCCCCGAAGGATGTCAGCCCTGCTTGACGGCGGCCTTGAGCGCGCTGCCGGCGGTGAACTTCGGCACGCGCGACGGTGGGATCTCGACCTTCTGCGACGTGTCGCGCGGATTGACGCCCGTCCGGCCCGCGCGCTCCTGCGTCGTGAACTTCCCGAACCCGGTGAGGGTGATCTCGCCCCCGCCCCGCAGCTCGTCGGTGATCGCCTCGAGTAGCGCGTGCAGGGCGTGGTCCGCGTCGACGCGCGTCATCCCCGTGCGCCGCGAGAGCTCGGCGGCGAGCTCGGCGCGCTTCATGCCAGCAGCTCGCTGGCGCGGAACACCGGCCGGAGCCGGACCGCCTGCCGGGCGAGCGCGTCCGCGCCGCCCTCCTCGCGGTCGACGACGCAGACCGCCGTGTGCACGACGAGCCCTGCCTCGCGCAGCGCCTCGACCGAGTCGAGGAGCGCTCCGCCCGACGTGACGACGTCCTCGACGAGGCAGACGCACTGGCCGGGCTCGAAGACGCCCTCGATGCGCTTCGTCGTCCCGTAGTCCTTGGCGGCCTTGCGGACGATGAGGAACGGCAGGCCGGAGACGAGCGACGCCGAGGCGGCGAGCGCGACCGCGCCGAGCTCGGGGCCGGCGAGCATCGCCGCGTCGGCGGCGTGCTCCCGCACGATCGCGGCGATCCGCTCGCCGATCGGCTGCAGCAGCTCCGGCCGCGTCTCGAACCGGTACTTGTCGAGGTAGTACTTCGAACGCTTGCCGGAGCGCAGGAGGAAGTCGCCCTCGAGGTAGGCGTGCTCCTTCAGCCGGACGGCGAGCTCGTCGGTCACGAGCCCCGGGCCGCGCGGAGCGCGTCGCGTGCGGGAGCGAGCAAGGCGTCGGCCTCGGCGGCGCCGTCGACGTACGAGACCATCGAGCCGTCGTCGAAGTACACCTCGACGCGGTCGCGCCGCTTGCCGAACTGCCGGCGGAGGACGACGCTCGCGCCGAAGACGCCGGTCGCGAAGCCGAGGACGGCGAGGATCTTCCGCCTCATTCGTCGGCCTTCTTCCGGGGCCGGCGGGCGGCGGGCTTCTCGGCGGGCGCGGAGTCGCGGAGCGCCGACTTCAGGTCGTAGAAGACGAGGCCGACGGTCGGTGCGGCCACGGTCGTGCCGGCGATCCGCCGGTCGCCGTCGCGCACGACGAAGACACAGCCGTCGTCGAGCGACGCCTGCAGCTGGGTGACGGCCGCCTCGTCGCCGCGCAGCTCCTCCGCCTTCGCCAGGAGCGCGGCGGCCGCGTCCGCGAGCGCCTTCGCGGTCGCCTCGTCGGCGAGGGTCGAGCCCTCCACGACGCCGTCGACGTCGAAGAGGACGGCGGCCTCGATCTGGGTCGAGATCTCCGTCAGGTCGGCGAGTGCCTGCGCCACGTCCACGAGGAGGAGGCTACATCCTGCGAAACTGCGACAGGCTCCCAGACGATGGCATTCGTCGATCGGGCGCGATCGGCGAGTGCAGCGCAGGACGCAGGGAGCGCCGATGCGCCGCCGAGCGCGGCCAAGCGACACAATCCGCCATCGTGTGGGAGCCTGTCCAGGTGAAGGTGCGCAAGCGGCAGTTGGCGACGAAGTTCTTCGCCGACCGGGGGACGCATCTGGCGGCGATGGTCGCGTACTTCGCGCTCCTCTCCTTTGTGCCCCTGATCTTCCTCGCGCTCTCGCTGCTCGGACTCACCGACCGGGCCGACGCGTCGGACTTCCTCGTCCGGGAGCTGAAGCGGGCGTTCCCCGGGACGTCGGTCTCCTCGATCCTGCGACTCGTCCACAAGGTGCAGGACAACGCCGCGACGCTCGGGATCATCGGCGGCGTCGCCCTGCTCTGGTCGTCGCTCTCGCTCTTCAGCGCGCTCGAGTCGGCGTTCAACATCGTCTACGACCGGCCCAACAGGTCGTTCCTGCGCGGGAAGGCGCTCGCGGCGACGCTGATGATCGCGACGGTCACGATGCTCTTCGTCAGCCTCCTGATCGGCTCGCTCGGCGCGGAGGTGCTGAAGCGCTACGCCCCGGGCTTCGTCGCGAACGGCGTCGTCGCCTACGTCGTCTCCGTCGCCGTCTCGGTCGTGGGCGTGTTCCTCTTCCTCTTCGCCGTCTACTGGCTCCTGCCGACGGCCGACGTGACGTGGCGGGAGGCGCTTCCGGGCGCGGTCGTGGCGTCGGTCGCGCTCGAGGCGTCGTTCCAGGTGCTGCCGATCTTCGTCCGGCTCGCCGGCGTCAACCCGACGCTGCGGGTGCTCGGCGGCCCGGCGATCCTCCTCTTCTGGCTGTTCGTGATGGCGAACGTGATCGTCTTCGGCGCCGAGCTCAACTGGTGGCGCTCAGAGCGGCGAGCAGCGCCCGCACCGCCCGCGACCGATGCGAGTGCTCCTGCTTCCAGGGAGCTCCCAGCTCCCCCACGGTGAGCGACTCGCCGTCCGGGACGAAGACCGGGTCGTAGCCGAAGCCGCCCGTCCCGCGCGGGGCGTCGGCGATCGACCCTTCGAGGATGCCCGTACCCCGGTGCTCCGTCCCGTCGGGTGCGATCGCGACGAGCTCGCTGACGTACCGCGCCCGGCGATCGGTCTCGCCGCCGAGCTCGTCGAGCAGCTTCTCGATCGCGGGCAGGCCCTCGGGCGCGTAGCGCGCCGAGAGGACGCCGGGCCGGCCGCCGAGCGCGGCGACCTCGATCCCGGAGTCCTCGCCGATCGTCCAGCCGCCGGCGCGGTCGTGCCCGAAGCGCGCCTTGATGCGTGCGTTGTCGACGTACGTCTCGCCGTCCTCCGGCGGATAGTCGTCGGCGTCGAGCGGCACGATCTCCCAGCCCGGCATGAGCGCCTCGAGCTCGTGCGCCTTGTGCGCGTTGCGCGAGCACAGGGTTGCGAGGCGGATCACTCGGACCACCGCACTTCCATCACACCGTCGATCTCGGCAACGGCGGCCACGACCTGCGGCGGCGTCCCGTGCAGCTCGACGTCGACCGAGATCTCGCGCCGGTCGCCTTCCTGCGAGACGTCGAGCGACACGACGCGGCCGTAGCGCTCGACCACCTCGATCACCGGCGCCGGGCTGCCGCCCGCAGGCACCTGCACGAGCAGCCGCTCCATCTCGCGCCGCCAGCGCTTCGTCGCGCGGTACGTGATCACGCGCAGCGGGCCGAGCGTGAAGAGCGCGCCCGCGGTGGCGATGATCGCCGCGTCGTAGTAGCCGGCGCCCGACGCCATGCCGATCGCGGCGACGAGCCAGAGCGTCGCAGCCGTCGTGAGGCCTCGCACCGAGAGGCCCTGGCGGATGATCGCGCCGGCGCCGAGGAAGCCGATGCCGCTGACGATCTGCGCCGCGATGCGCGTCGGGTCGGCGACCACCTGGCCGCGCGACAGGACGTCGTGGAAGCCGTACGCGGAGACGAGTGTGAAGAGCGCGGCGCCGACGCAGACGACGAGGTGCGTGCGCAGCCCGGCCTGCCGCTCGCGGAGCTCCCGCTCGAGGCCGACTGCGCCGCCGAGCCCCGCGGCAACGGTCAGACGCAGCAGGACGTGCGGCCAGCCGAGCTCGGGCGGCGCCAGCGCGGCGCTAAGGAAGATCGCGTGCAAGCGCCTCGGTCTGCTTCTCGCCGATCAGCCGGCAGCCGCGCTCGGCGAGGTCGAGCAGCTCGTTCAGACGCTCGCGCGAGAACGGATCCTGCTCCGCCGTCGCCTGCACCTCGATCAGCCGCCCGTCGCCGGTCATGACGACGTTCATGTCGGTGTCCGCGTTCGATTCCTCGGAGTAGTCGAGGTCGAGCAGCGGCTCGCCGTCGACGACGCCGACCGACACCGCGGCGACCGAGTCCTTGAACGCACGCGACAGCCCGAAGCGGTCGAGCGCTCGCTTGCCGGCGACGTACGCGCCGCAGATCGACGCGCAACGCGTGCCGCCGTCCGCCTGCAGCACGTCGCAGTCGAGCCACATCGTCCGCTCGCCGAGC
>JBEQUF010000087.1:0-8617 GCA_040349295.1 Actinomycetota bacterium
CTCGATCGAGCAGTGCATGCCGCACTCCTTCGGCGCGTTCGTCTCCCACCACCAGCGGCCGGCGCGGTCGTCCTCCCCGTCCGCGATCGCGCGCGTGCAGGGCGCGCAGCCGATCGACGTGTAGCCCTTCGCGTAGAGCGCGTGCACGGGCACGTCGTTCTCGCGCAGGTACTCCCACACCTCGCGCTTCGTCCACTCCGCGAGCGGGTTGAGCTTGACGATCGCGCCGTGGTCGTGGTCGATCTCGACCTTGCGGATGTTCGTCCGCGTCGCCCACTGGTCGCGGCGCAGGCCGGTCACCCACGCGTCGAGACCGTCGAGGTGCCCGGTCAGCGGCTGCACCTTGCGGACGTTGCAGCAGAGGAGACGGTTCTCGATCGAGTCCTTCATCAGGTCGAGGCCCTTCGTCGAGACCATGCGCGACACCTGGACGGGGTCCGGCTCGAGCACCTCGAGCTGCAGGCGCGGATACTTGAACTTGAGCTCCGCCATCAGGTCGTGCGTCTCCTGCGGCAGCCGGCCGGTGTCGACCGTGAAGACGCGCACGGTCGGGTCGAGCTTGTACGCCATGTCGATGAGGGCGACGTCGTCGGCCTGGAACGCCGCGGAGATCGCGATGCTCTCGAACTCGTCGAATGCCCATTCGAGCAGCGCCTGCGGCTCCTCGCCCTCGAATCGAATCGCGAGCTCGCCCGCGTCCAGCTCGTCCAGCCAGACCGTCATGCAGCCACCTCTCTCTTCCGCTTCACAACCGGTTCGAGCCCGGCGAGCACGCCGAGCTCCTCGTCGCCGAGGCGCCGCTGGAACGCGGTGAACGACTCGCCGTCGCCGCGCTGCTCCAGCCAGCCTCGGATCAGTCCTTCGACGGCGCCGTCGAGCGCGTCGCTCGACACGCGGCGGAACAGCGACGTCCCGACGACGTTGCGGCCGCCGCGGACGAAGATGTCGTAGGCGCCGATGCGGTTGCCGTCGCCGTCCTTGCCCGTCGTCGCCTGGAAGCCGAGATCGCCGATCCAGTGCTGCGCGCACGAATGCGGGCACCCGTCGAGGTTCAGCCGCAGCTCGGCGATCTGCGTCCCGAACGTCGTCTCGAGATGCCCGAGCAGCCCGCGCAGCCGGTCCTTCGTCTCGCCGACGGAGAAGTTGCAGTGCGGCTCGCCGGTGCAGGCGATCGAGTTCGCCCACACCTCGTTCGTGCCGAGCGGCAGCCCGAGCGTCTCGAGGGCGGCGAGCGTCGCGTCGACGTCGTCGACGCCGGTGACGACGAGGTTCTGCTGGCGGGTCAAGCGGATGTCGCCGCCGAACGACTCGACGAGGTCCGCGACGGCGATCAGCTGGTCGCCGGACGTCAGCCCGAGCGGCACGGGCACGCCGATGTAGGACTTGCCGTCCTTCTGGGCGTGGACGCCGATGTGCGCGGAGGGCTGCGCGTCGACCGGGGGCAGCTCGAACCGCTCCAGCGTCCGTCCGAGCTTGGCCTCGACCCGCTCGAGCATCCCCTCGGGGCCGATGTCGTCGACCATGAACTTGAGGCGCGCCTTCACCCGCGACATGCGGTACTTCAGGTCCTCCGACCACACCGACGTGACGGCGCCGAGGATCTCGTTGGCCTGCTCCTTCGGGACGAAGACGCCGAGGTCGCGCGCGATGCGCGGCACCGACGAGAGCCCGCCGCCGACCTGGACCGCATAGCCGTCGCGGCCCTCGTGCACGACGCCGATCAGCGAGACGCAGTTGATCTCGGGCGCGTTGCAGCGGTCGGGGCACGAGGCGATCGAGTACTTGTGCTTGCGCGGCAGGTTGGCCCACGCCGGGTTGCCGTAGAACTCGTCCGTGGCGGCCATGACGACCGGCGTCGAGTCGAACAGCTCGTCGGCGGCGAGGCCGGAGACCGGGCAGCCGGTGATGTTGCGGACGGTGTCGCCGCAGCCGCCGGCGCTCGTGATGCCCGCCGCCTCGAGGTCGGCGAAGACGTCTGGCAGCGCCGCGAGCTCGAGCCAATGCAACTGGATGCACTGGCGCGTCGTCAACTCCGCGTCGCCGCGCCCGTACCGGTTCGAGACCTCGCCGATCGCGCGCAGCTCCGCGGCGGTGAGGATCCCGCTCGGGATCTTCACGCGGAGCATGAACGTCCCGATCTTCGGCTTATCGTGGTAGAGGCCCCACCACTGGAGGCGGACGATGTCCTCCTCCGCCATCGCCTCGTAGCCGGCGGCGATCAGCGCGGGGAGCTCGTCGCGGATGCCGAGCGGCGGGCGGTCGCGCTTGATCCGCTCGACGGAGTTGCGTTCGTAGACGGCGTCCCAGGTGGTCATCCCAGGACCCTAGGGACCATTACTTCACTTAGTAAAGTGCGTTGTTCCCTTTTGCGAATTGTCCCCTTTGCGGTCGCAATCGGCCGCCCCGCGACCTACGCTTTCGTCATGGCAGCCGGTCGCACCCTTCTTGCGTCGCTGCTCCTGCTCGCCCTTCCCCGGTAGGGGAAGCGTGCGCCGACATATCCGTGCCCTGCCGTAGGAGTCGTGCGCCCTCAGGAGGAACCAACCGTGCCGATGCCATTCGAGAAATACCGCCCGTACGAAACCGTCGACCTGCCCGACCGCACCTGGCCGAACCGGGTGATCGACCGCGCGCCGATCTGGTGCTCGACCGATCTCCGCGACGGGAACCAGGCCCTCGTCAACCCGATGGACACGACGCGCAAGCGCCGCTTCTTCGGCCTGCTCGTGAAGCTCGGCTTCAAGGAGATCGAGGTCGGGTTCCCGGCCGCGTCGGCCACCGACTTCGACTTCATCCGGGAGCTCGTCGAGCACGACCTCGTCCCCGACGACGTGACGCTCGCCGTCCTGACCCAGGCGCGGCCGGAGCTGATCGAGCGGACGTTCGAGGCGCTCGACGGCGCGAAGCAGGCGATCGTGCACCTCTACAACTCGACCTCGGTCACGCAGCGTCGCGTCGTCTTCAAGCTCGATCGCGCGGGCATCACCGAGCTCGCGGTGCGCGGCACCGCACTCGTTCGCCAGCTCGCCGAGAAGACCTCGACGGACATCCGGTTCGAGTACTCGCCCGAGAGCTTCCACCACACCGAGCTCGACTACGCGCTCGAGATCTGCGAGGCGGTCGCCGACGAATGGGAGCCGACGACCGAGCGGAAGATGATCGTCAACCTGCCGACGACGGTCGAGCAGTTCCCGCCGAACGTGTACGCCGACCGCATCGAGTGGTTCGGCCGCCACTTCTCGCACCGCGACGCGGCGATCCTGTCCGTCCACCCGCACAACGACCGTGGCACGGCGGTCGCGACGGCGGAGCTCGGGCTCATGGCCGGCGCGGAACGGGTCGAGGGCACGCTCTTCGGCAACGGCGAGCGCACCGGCAACGTCGACGTCGTCACGATCGCGCTGAACCTCCTGACGCAGGGCGTCGACCCGAAGCTCGACCTGTCCGAGCTCGACGAGGCGCGGCGCATCGTCGAGGAGTGCAACGAGCTGCCGGTGCACCCGCGGCATCCGTGGGTCGGCGAGCTCGTCTACACGGCGTTCTCCGGCTCGCACCAGGACGCGATCAAGAAGGGCATGCACGCGTGGGCGCGCTCCGGCGACCCGCAGTGGGACGTCCCGTACCTGCCGATCGACCCCAAGGACATCGGGCGCACGTACGAGGCGATCATCCGCGTCAACTCGCAGTCGGGGAAGGGCGGCGTCGCGTACCTCCTGCTCGACCGGTACGGCCTCGACCTCCCGCGCGGCCTCCAGGTCGAGTTCGCGCAGCAGGTGCAGGCGATCACCGACCTGCGCGGCGGCGAGCTGACGGCGCACGAGATCTGGGAGCACTTCCGCGAGCGGTATCTCGAGGTGCCGGCGACGTACGAGCTCCGCTCGTACACGCACGCCGCCGACGAGACGGGCGACCGGCTCTCGGCGCGCCTCGTCCATGCAGGCGACGAGGTGACCTTCGAGGGGCTCGGCAACGGGCCGATCGCCGCGCTCGTGCAGGCGTTCAAGAGCTCCGGCACGGCGATCGAGGTGCTCGACTACCACGAGCACGCGCTCTCGACGGGCGAGGACGCGCAGGCGGCCGCCTACATCGAGGCGGAGGTCGACGGCGAGGTCGTGTGGGGCGTCGCGATCCACGCGAGCATCGCCACCGCGTCGCTGCGTGCGGTCGTCGCCGCGGTGAACATCGCCGCGCGCGTCAAGCACGAGCGCGACGCCGCGATCGCCGCCTTCGGGGACTAGAGCAGGACGAGGCGGTCCCGGTGGACCGCCTCGACGCCCGGCTTCATATCGGCAGCGTCCGCAGAGGCGATGCCACGCGCGAACACCGTTCCGTCCGGCCCGACGAGCTCGACGCCGTCGCCCGCACGGAAGTCACCGTCGATGCCGGTGATGCCGACCGCGAGCAGCGAGGCGCCGTTCTCGACGAGCGCGCGCCTCGCGCCGGCGTCGACCTCGATGCGGCCGGCGACACGCTTGCCGTGCCGGAGCCAGAGCTTGAACGCCGGCGCCGACGCGTCGGCAGCGGCGAAGCGGGTGCCGCCGCTCGCGACGAGCTCGGCGAGCGGCGAGTCGCCGCCGATCACGGTCGGGATGCCGGCGCCGGCGGCGAGCTCCGCCGCCGCGACCTTGCTCTCCATGCCGCCGCGGCCGAGCGCGCTGCCGGGCCCGAACGTGGCCGCGCGGGCCTGCGACCCGTCCGCGATCACGACCCCCTCGTGCAGGACGCCCGGCACCGACGTGAGCAGCACGAGCGGCCGCGCGCGCAGCAGCACGGCGACCTGCGCCGCGAGCGCGTCGTTGTCGCCGAACGTGATCTCGTCCGTCGCGGTGACGTCGTTCTCATTGACGACGGGGACGGCGCCCTGTGCGAAGAGGGCGGCGAACGCGCCGCGGATGTTCACGTACGCGCGGCGGTCGCCGATCTCGCCGCTCGTGAGCAGGATCTGCGCGGCGCCGAGGCCGTGCGGCTCGAACGCGTCCTGCCAGGCGCGCTGCAGCGCCGCCTGCCCGAGCGCGGACGCCGCCTGCAGCTTCGGCAGCGCCGTCGGCCGGCGCGCGCCGGCGAGGCCGAGCGCGATCGCCCCGGAGGAGACGACGCAGACCGGGACGCCTTCCGCGACGAGCGCGGCGACCTCCGCCGCCCGGCGTTGCAGGAGCGCACGGCGCGGACGGCCGTCCTCGTCGACGACGAGGCTCGAGCCGAGCTTGACGACGAGCGGCTTCTTCACCCGACGACGCGGAACTGCCGGAGATAGAGATCGCGGTACGTGACGGGTCCGCGCGGGCCGGGGACGCGGTCGACGTTGATCCCGGTCTCGGGCGCGCCCGTGAGCTTGAAGCCGTCGGTGAGGCGCGTCGTCGCGTTCCAGTACGCGGCCGTGCCGCGATAGCCGTCGAGGAAGGCCTGCGCCGCCGTCTCGTCCTCGGTGACGATCGACGCCGCGAGCCCGCTCGTCTCCTCGTTCGCGACGCGCACCGCCTCGTCGACGCCGGCCACGGCGCGCACGGTCACGGAGCGGATGCGGTCGGGCACGTTCGCCCACTCCTGCAGCTCGTCGACGAGCTCGAACCCCGCCAGCGCGTCGTGGGGCACTTGTGACAGATCGTCACAAAGCAGGAGGTTGAGCCGATTGCACACGCCGAGCCGGTCGAGGCTCTGCTCGACGATCGCACGCGCCTTCGCCGGGTCGGCGGCGCGGTGGAGATAGAGGACGCCGCCGCCCTCGGCGTGCGCGAGCGTCCGCACGCCGTGCTGCGCCGCCTCACGCGCGAGCGCCGCGGTCGTCTCGCCGCTGCCGCGGAGGATGACAAGCGGGAGCACGTCCGGGAAGGTCACGAGGAGCCGCGCGCCCTCGCGGTCCGGCGACCGGACGAGGCCGATCGCCGCCGCCGGCAGCCCTGCAGCCTCGAGCGCCGGACGCAGCACATCGTCGACGAGCACGGTGACCGTGCGGAGTGCGGCGCCGCCCGTGCGCAGCACGCCGGCGTTCAGCGACTTCAGCAGCTGCCCGGCGACGTCGACGGCGACGTTCGGCCGCGCCTCGAAGTTCGCGCCGACGGCGCCGATCGGGATCCGGCGAAGCTCGACCCGTCCGCCGGCCGGCAGGGTCCACGAGGACTCGACACGGTCGAGCGGCGGCAGCGCGGCGAGCTCCTGCAGCTGTTCGGCGACGGCGTCGACGTCGAGGCGCAGCCGGTCCCGCGTCCCCTCGTCGAGCTCGGTCGCGGCCGCGAGATCCGCGTCGTTCGCGCGCAGCACCTCGTCGCGCCGCTCGCGGACGAGGGCGGCCGCGTGCGCGAGCGCGTCCGAGACCGCGTCGTCGCGGAGGGCGGCGACGGCGGCGTGCGCCGCACGCGCCTCCGCCTCGATCTGCTCCCTCATCCCGTGTTCCTCAAGCCGGCCGCGATGCCGGCGATCGAGCGCAGGAGCGGCGCCTCCGCGGACATGTCGCCGTCGCGGTAGCGCGCGAGCAGCTCGACCTGGATCGCGTTCATCGGGTCGACGTACGGGTTGCGGAGCCGCACCGACTCCTGGACGACCGGGTGGCGGTCGAGCAGCTCGTCGGCCTCGACGATCTCGAGCACGGCGGCGACCGTCCGCTCGTGCTCGGCTGCGATCGGCTGCCACAGGTGCGCATCCTCCACAAGTGACAGATAGTCACAAGCGATCGACATGCTCGACTTGGCCAGCGTCATCTCGAGGTTCTGGACGAGCGTGCGGAAGAACGGCCACTCACGGTAGAGCGTCCGCAGGTCGTCGGTCCCGACGAGGGCGAACGCGCTGCCGCACCCGTACCACGCGGGCAGCAGGCAGCGGTTCTGCGTCCACGCGAAGACCCACGGGATCGCGCGCAGCGACGCCATGTACTCCGTGCCCTCCGGCCGCCGCGACGGCCGCGAGCCGATGTTGAGGAGCGCGAGCTCGTCGACCGGCGTGAACGCGCGGAAGAAGTCGACGAAGCCCGGGTCGTCGACGAGCTCGCGGAAGACGCGTCGCGACTCGTCGGCGAGCGGCTGCATCGCGCCCGTGTCGACGCGCGGCTCGACGCCCGACGCGGCGAGCAGCGTCGCCGCGAGTGCGGCCTCGAGATTCCGCTGCGCCAGCTCCGGCAGGCCGTACTTGAACGCGATCGTCTCGCCCTGCTCTGTCACCTTCAGCCACCCCGGCGGGACCCCCTGCGGCGAGGCGAGGATCGCGTCGTACGTCGGGCCGCCGCCCCGCCCCGCACTGCCGCCGCGGCCGTGGAAGATCGTCAGCGTCTCGCGCTCCTCGCGCGCCGCGTCGGCGAGCGCCACGATCGCCTGCCGGATCTCCCACTGCGCGGCGAGGTAACCGCCGTCCTTCGCCGAGTCGGAGTAGCCCACCATCACCTCGCGCGACCGCACCTGCCGCCAGATCTCGGGCGCCGCGCGCAGCGTCTCGACCGACTCGAAGAGCGGCACGACGTTCGGGGCCGGCGTCAGCGCGCGGACACGCTCGACGTCCTCGGCCGCCGACGTGCCGGAGACGATCACCGTCTCGCCGGCGACGGCGAGCAGCTCGCGGATCCGCTCGTCCGGCGCCGCGGCGTCGCGCGCGTGCACGCGCACCTCGACGTCGGCGAGATGGAAGCCGAACAGCTCGACCCGCCGCCGCAGCGCAGCCAGCCCGGCATCGGCGATCCGCGCGCCGCGGTTCGCGCGGAGCGAGCGGTCGAGCACGTCGAGGTCGGCGAGGAGCGCCTCGGCGGTCTCGTAGCGATCCGTGTCGAGCCGGTGCCAGATGAAGGACAGCTTGCGGCGGTACGGCTCGTCGAGGTTCTGGTCGGCGATCTCGCTCGCGTAGGCGGCGAGGTCCTCCTCGTCGCGCGCGATCGATTGTGACAACTCGTCACTAGTGGGGGCGAGACGCGACGAGGTCCCGAGCTGGAGCGCGAGCGCACGCACCTCCGCGCGATAGCGCTGGCGGAGCAGCTCGCGCGCACGCCGCCGCGCCTCGAGCACCGTCTCTGCGCTCGTGTTCGGGTTGCCGTCGGCATCGCCGCCGATCCAGGTGCCGAAGCGGAACGGCACGCGGCCGCCGGGCACGCGCCGCCGGAAGTCGGCGAGCAGCCGCTCGGAGGCGTCGATCAGCGACTGCTCGAAGAACCAGTGCCCGTTGCGGATCTCGTCGACGACGCGCGGCCGCCGCGTCCGCACCTCGTCGGCCTGCCAGAGCGCCGTGATCTCGGCCGCGAGCTCGTCCTCCGCGTCGCCGCGCTCGAGCAGCCGTGCGATGCGCAGGTGCGCCGCCAGGACGGTCCGCCGCGTCACCTCGGTCGGGTGCGCCGTCAGGACGAGGCCGAGCGAGACCGGCGGGAACTCGGTCACGCGCTCGAGCGACTCGCGGGGCACGACGCCCTCGGCCCGGTACTCCCGCCGGCGGCGGATGCGGTGGTACTGCTCGGCGACGTTCGCGAGCTGGAAGTAGAGCGCGAAGGCCCGCAGGACGCTCGTCTGCCGCTCGAGCGGCATCGGCGCGAGCGCCACACGCACGTCGGCATGCGGCTCGCCGGCCCGCGCCGCCCGGGCGAGCGCGCGGACGCGCTCGACGTCCTCGAGCAGGGACTCGTCCTCCTGCTCGACGAGGACCCGGCCGA
>JBEQUF010000099.1:0-4816 GCA_040349295.1 Actinomycetota bacterium
CGTTGTCGAGCGGGTCGACGGCCTGGACGAGCGCCTTCCCGAACGTCCGCTCGCCGATGATCGTCGCCCGGTGGTTGTCGCGGAGCGCGCCCGCGACGATCTCGGCCGAGCTCGCGGTGAAGCGGTTGACGAGCACGACGAGCGGCAGCCGCGTCGCCTGGCCGGGGAGCGCGCGGAGCGTCTGGGCGGGCTCGTGCTCGCCCTTGAGGCGGGCGACGACGCCGCGGTCGATGAAGAGCGAGGCGACGTTGACCGCCTGCGTCAGGAGTCCGCCCGGGTTGTCCCGCAGGTCGAGGACGAGCCCGGCCGCGCCGAGCCGCCGCATCGACCGGATCTCGCGGCGCAGGAGCACGGTCGAGCCGGTCTTGAACGCGCTCAGCTGGACGACGCCCCACCGCTTCCCGGCGTACGAGATCAGCCGGGCGTGCACCGCGGGCGCGGAGATGAGCTCGCGCGTGATGCGGAGGTCGAGCCGCTTGCCGCCGCGCTGCACCTGCACCTCGATCGACGTCCCCGCGGGGCCGAGCAGCTGCGGCATCGAGCGCGCCAGCGGCACGCCGCCGATGCCGAGGATCGTGTCGCCGATGTGCATGCCCGCGTGCGCGGCGGGACCGTCGCGCAGGCCGACGACGACGTAGCCGTGCCGCGACGGCAGGACGCTGACCCCGATCCCGCTGTACTTCGACGCCGTCTCCTGCCGGACGAGGCGGTACGAGATCGGGTCGAGGTACGTCGTGTACGGGTCGCGCAGCGCGGAGATGATCTGGCGCACCGAGCCGAGCCGGAGCACGCTGGGCGGCACCGGGCGGTAGTAGCGCGCGGCGAGCGCCGAGCGGACCTGGTCGATCGTCGCCGGCGCCGCGATGGGCGTCGCATCCCCGGCGGACCGTGACGCCACGTACCCGACGCCGAACGCTCCGGCGAGGGTGAGCCCGACAACCCCGAGGATCAGGCTGCGCCGCATAGGGATCCGCGGGAGCATAGAGCCCCCGGCGGCGAATGGCTAGACCCGGGCCTAGACCTGGAGGAAACGGCGCATGGTCAGGCCGGAGCCCGCCGCGCCCAGCCCGAGGCCCGCGACGATCAGCGCCAGGGCATTCAGGGCGAAGGGAAGCGCGTGGACGTCGGAGCCCCCGCCGATGTGCGGCAGCAGCGCCGGCAGGGCGATCTCCTTGCCGATCACGAGCAGGACGACCGCGACGACCGCCCCCACGAGCCCGCAGAGGAGCCCCTCGAGCATGAACGGGCCGCGGATGAACCAGTTCGTGGCCCCGACGAGCTTCATCACCTCGATCTCCCGTCGACGGGCGAAGATCGACAGCCGGATCGTGTTCGCGATCAGGAGCGTCGAGGCGATGACGAGCAGCACCACCGCGACGAGGAAGGCGATCCAGATCACCTCCGCGATCGTCAGCACGCGCTTCGCCGTCGTCGAGCCCCAGTTGACGCCGTCCTTGCCGGGCTCGACGCCCGGGTAGTGCTTCGCGAGCACGATCTTGCCGATGTCGGGCGTGTAGTCGCCCTTGACCGGCGTGACGATGTACGCGTCGGGCAGCGGGTTCGACGGCACCGCCGCGTAGAGGTCGGGGTACTTCTTCCGCTGCTCGGCGAACGCCTTCTCCTTCGACAGGAAGGTGACGAGCTTGACGTGGTCGAGCTTGCGGAGCTGCTGCCCGACGTACCCCTCCTGCTCGCGCGTCGCGTTCGTCTCGAAGTAGACCTTGACCTGCAGCTCCCGCTTGATGTGGTCGCTCCACGACAGCACCCACGTGCCGAGCGCGATGAAGAGGCCGAGCAGGAACATGCCGATGAGCACGGTCATCGTCGCGGCGAACGTCGTCGACACGTTCGCGCTGATCGAGGACCACGCCTCGGAGAACAACAGGCGGACGCGGCTCATTCGGAGGCGTAGCCTCCGCGCCGCTCGTCGCGCGCGAGGCGGCCGCCTTCGAGCGCGATGACGCGCTTGCGCATCTTGTCGACCATCTCGCGGTCGTGCGTGACCATGAGGATCGTCGTGCCGGCGCGATTGATGCGATAGAGGAGCTGCATGATCCCCACCGACGTGTCGGGGTCGAGGTTGCCGGTCGGCTCGTCGCAGACGAGGAGTGGCGGATGATTGACGACGGCGCGCGCGATCGAGACGCGCTGCTGCTCGCCGCCCGACATCTCGTCGGGGTAGCTGTTCATCTTGTGCGCGAGCCCGACCATGTTCATCACCTCGGGGACCTTGCGACGGATCGACGAGCGGCTCTCGCCCTGCACCTTCAGCGCGTACGCGACGTTCTCGGCGGCGGTGCGCGACGGCAGCAGCTTGAAGTCCTGGAACACGCAGCCGACGTTGCGGCGCAGCGCGGGCACCTTCGAGCCCTTCAGCCGCGCGAGGTCGCGGCCGCCGACGATGATCCGCCCCTCGGTCGGCTCGAACTCCTTGAGCAGAAGCTTGATCAGCGTCGACTTGCCGGAGCCCGACGCACCGACGATGAACACGAACTCGCCCTTCTCGATCACGAACGACACCGCACGCAACGCGACGACGTCGGGGTCGTAGACCTTCGACACCGTGTCGAACACGATCATCGACCCCGCGCTCTGCGCTGCCTCGACGGTGCGGAGGCGTTCCTCTGCGAGGTCGGGACTGGGCTCTATCTGCAGATCGGTCACGTCCGGAGGGATGGATACGGCAGGACGGGGCTGAGCGGCCATCGTAGCCGACCCTTCGGCGGTTTACGACCCGTTTCCTGCACTTTGCAGGAGATACGCGCGGATGAAGCCGTCCAGGTCGCCGTCCAGGACGCCCTGCGTGTTGCCGACCGTGAAGCCCGTGCGCGCGTCCTTCACCTGCTGGTACGGGTGGAGGACGTAGCTGCGGATCGCCTCGCCGCCGAAGCCCATCGAGACGCCGCCGCGCTCCTTCGCGAGCTCCGCGTCGCGCTCCTCCTCCGCCCGCTCGGCGAGGCGCGAGCGGAGGATCTTCATCGCCGTGTCCTTGTTCGCGGACTGGCTGCGCTCGTTCTGCACGGAGACGACGATGCCGGTCGGGTTGTGCGTGATCCGCACGGCGCTGTCGGTCTTGTTGACGTGCTGGCCGCCGGCGCCGCTCGAGCGGAACGTGTCGATGCGGATGTCGTCGTCGTCGATCTCGATCGCGCCCGCCTCGTCGAGGAGCGGTGCGACGATCACCTGCGCGAAGCTCGTGTGCCGGCGGTGCGCCTGGTCGAACGGGCTCAGCCGCACGAGCCGGTGCTTGCCTCGCTCCGCCTTCAGGATCCCGTACGCGTTCTCACCGCCGACGGTGAACGTCGCCGACTTGATGCCGTACTCCTCCCCCGGGCTCGTCTCGAGCACCTCGGTCTTGAAGCGCCGGTTTTCGGCCCAGCGCAGGTACATGCGCAGCAGCATCTCGGCCCAGTCCTGCGAGTCGGTGCCGCCCGCGTCGGCCTGGATCGTCACGACGGCGTCGCCGCCGTCGTACTCGCCGGCGAAGAGCGCCGACTCCTGCAGCTGCCCGAGCTCCTCCTGGACGTCGCGCAGCGTGGGCACGAGCTCCTCGTCCGGGAACGTCCCGAGGCCTTCCTGCAGGAACTCGACGTTCGAGACGAGCTGGTCGTACTGCTGCAGCTTGCGCTGTGCGCGCTGGTGCTCGGCGGAGAGCTTCGCCGCGCGCTGCTGGTCGTTCCAGAAGTCGGGCTGCGCGAGCTCCTGCTCGAGCTCGTCGACGCGGGCCTTCAGCGCAGCCGGGTCAAAGGTAACCACGAACCCAGTCGAGCTGGGCTCCGATCTCCTCGATCTGCTCCGGCAGTGATTGCTGCTGCTCGTCGGCCATCGCGGGCCGATGGTAGTGCAAACCGATTGCAGTGCAATCGGTTTGCAGCCCTCAGGCGCGGCTCGTGTCGCGCCGGTACGCCCAGCGTGCGGCGGCCGTGAGGCCGACCGCCCAGGCGGCGACGACGAGATACCCGGTCGAGGTCCACCCCTTGCCGCCGTGGACGACGTGGCCCGCCTGGACGAGCCAGTACGACGGCAGCAGCGTCGCGAGCGAGTGGAGCGCCCCGTGCTGCACCGGGAACCACACGCCGCCGAAGATCGAGAGCAGTGCGACCGTGCCGCCTGTCGCGGGGCCGACGGAGTCGACCGTGACGAGATGGCCGATGAAGATCCCGAGCGCCGCGAACGGCAGCAGGCCGAGGACGATCAGCCAGGTCATGTGCACCCACTCGCCCGCCGAGAGGCGGACGCCGAGGATCGACCCGGCGACGTAGAGCAGGATCAGCGTGCCGAGCGCCATCGCGTAGCTCGTCAGCACCTTCGCGCGGAAGTACGTGCGCGGCGAGAGCGGCGTCAGCCGCAGCTGGCGCGTCCACCCGGCCTGCCGCTCGCCGGCGATGCGGCCGCCGGCGCCGAGCATGGCGCTCATCGTCCCGAACGCGGCGTAGCCGAGCATGAAGTAGAGCGGCGCCGACAGGCCCGTGCCGCCGAGATCCTTCGTGTGGCGGTTCGGCGTCGCGACGACCAGGTAGAGGACGAGCGGGAACGCGAACGACAGGAACAGGAAACGTCGCGAGCGGAACGCCCGCAGCAGCTCGTACTTGAGGTACGTCGTCACCGTGTCAGCTCCAGGAACGCCTCTTCGAGGCCGGCGCCGCTGATCTCGATGTCGCGCGCCGCCGGCTGCGCGGCGAGCAGGGCGCGGATCGCGGCGTCGCTGTCCGAACAGGCGAGGACGACCGCCTCGCCGCGGCGCTCGACGTGCGTCACGCCCGGCAGCGCCTCGAGCTCCTGCTGCGGGACGTCCGGCAGCGTGGCGCGGATCGAG
>JBEQUF010000100.1:0-3890 GCA_040349295.1 Actinomycetota bacterium
CCTCACCGCCGGCGACGTCGTCACGGCCATCGCCGGCAAGGGCGTGAGCTCGACGGACGACGTCCAGGCGATCGTGCTGGCGAAGCAGCTGGGCGCGAAGGTCGCCGTGAGCTACGTCGACCAGACCGGCGCGTCGCAGACGGCGACCGTCACCCTCGGGAGCGGGCCCGCGCAGTAGCGCGGGCCCGCCGGGGCGGCGAAGCGCTCCTCCCTCATACACTCGGGGCGTGCGTCCCGCGGGGGTCAAGGGGCTGCTTCCACCCGCGTGCGCCTGGATCGCCGGCGCCGCCCTCCTCTGCTGCGCCGCCGCGGCGGCGGGTGTGAACCCGCTGCACGCGGCGGCGTGGGGACGCTACGACTCGCGGCTCTACGAGCAGATCGCCCGGCACGGCTACGAGATGCACCGCTGTACGCCGGCACGGTGGTGCGGGACCACCGCCTGGTTCCCGGCCTATCCCCTGCTGCTCGCACCGTTCGCCGCGCTCGGGATCCCGCTCGCGCCGGTCGGCCTCGCGATCTCGTTCGCCGCCGCGCTCGCGACGCTCGTCCTGCTCCGGCGGTGGTTCCTACCCCACGGCGCCGGGCCGCTCGCCTGCGCCGCCTTCGCGCCCGGCCTCGTCTACCTCTACGCCATCTTCCCGCTCTCGCTGCTCACGCTCGCCGTCGTCGTGTTCCTGCGCTTCGCCGGCCGCGACGACCGAGTCGCCGGCGCCGCCGGGTTCCTCGCCGCGCTCGCGTATCCGCTCGGCCTCGCGCTCGTGCCGGTGGTCGCAGTCGTCGACGTCCTGCAGCGGCGGCGCCGCGGCCCTTGGAGGCGACTGCTGCTGCTCGTGGGGCCGGCCGTCGCCGCCGGGATCGGCATCCTCGTCGCCCAGCGGCTGCAGACCGGTCGCTGGTCCGCGTACTTCGACGTCGCAGGCTCATACGGCGGGCTCCACGATCCGGTGACGACGATCACCGACTGGGTCACGGTGCTGTGGAACTCGTCGAATCCGATCGGCTACGCGCAGGTGCCGATCTGGCAGTTCCTCTTCGTGACCGTCCTGCTCGCGGTGCTTCTCGTCCTCGCCGTCCGGCGGCGGTCGCGCGACGACGTGCTCCTCCTGACCTGGAGCGTCGGCGTCTGGTTCGTGCCGCTCATCCAGACCGGCCAGTCGCTGTGGCGCAGCGAGGCGGCGCTCGCCGCAGGCGTCCCGCTCGTGCGGCTGCTGCCGCGGCGTGTCGCCTGGGCGGTCGCGGCCGCCCTCGTCGTGCTCGCCTTCGGCGCGGCCCACGAGTTCTTCGCGGGGACGCTGATCTAGCTCACGCCGCCGACGCGACGGCGGCGACCGCCTCCTCGAGCGCCTGCGTCGAGAAGGGCTTCAGCAGCATCCGGTCGCCGGCCACGAGGTCGACGAGCTGGCTGCCGTGGTACCCGGACACGTAGAGGGCGCGGAGGGCCGGCCGGTGCAGCCGGAGGCGGTGCACGAGCTCGTCGCCGCGACGGCCCGGCATCAGGACGTCCGTGACGACGAAATCGTACGCAGTGTCGAGCGCCAGCTCCTCGGCCTGCTCCGCGTCGGCCGCCGCCGTCACCGTGTAGCCGAAGCTCGTCAGCAGCCGGACGAGCACCTCGCGCACGGCGTCGTCGTCCTCGGCGAGCAGCACGCGTGTGCCATGGCGACGCTCGACGACGGGCCTGTCGACCGCTTCCGGTTCGATCGCGTCGCGGCGCGGCAGGTGGATCGTGAACGTCGTCCCCTCGCCCGGCGCGCTCGTGACTGCGATCCGGCCGCCTGACTGGTGGACGATGCCGTGCACCATCGCGAGTCCGAGGCCCGTGCCCTCGCCGCTCTTCTTCGTGGTGAAGAACGGCTCGAAGATGCGCCGCACGGTCTCAGCGTCCATCCCGGTGCCGTCGTCGGCGACGAGGATGCGCACGTACTCGCCGGGAGCGGCGTCCTCGTGGGACGGCGCGTCACGGTCGACCGAGACGCCTTCGGTCGAGATTCGGATCGAGCCGCCCTCCGGCATGGCATCGCGGGCGTTGACGGCGAGGTTGATCAGCACCTGCGAGAGCTGTCCTGGATCGGCATGCACGACGAGCGGGCCGGGGCCGGTGTCGAGCTGCACGCGGATGCGCTCGCCGATGAGCCGCTGCAGCAGCTGCACCGTGCTCGTCGTCAGCTCGTTGACGTCGAGATCGACCGACTCGAACCGCTGCTTGCGCCCGAAGGCGAGGAGCTGGCTCGTCAGCGACTTCGCGCGCCCGACTGCCTCCGTGACGTTCCGCAGGTCCTGCGCGGCGGCCGAGCCCGGGTCGAGATCTGCGATCACGAACTCCGTGTAGCCGCCGATCGCCGTCAGCAGGTTGTGGAAATCGTGCGCGACGCCGCCGGCGAGCTGGCCGATCGCCTCGAGCTTCTGCGACTGGCTGTACCGCTCCTGGAGCTCGTGATGCTCGGTGACGTCGCGGATGAGGACGATTCCGCCCGTCACCTCGGACAGCCGGTCGCGCAGCGGCGTCAGCCGCACGTCGAAGACCCGCTTCAGCCCGTCCTCGAGCGTGACCTCGCGACGGATCATCTGCGAGATCTCGCCGTTCAGCGCCCGGCGCGCGTACTCGACGAACAGCGCGTCCTCGCGGAAGTCGTGCAGCAGGGGGAGCACGCGGCCGATCGCATCGGTGCGGTCGATGCCCGTCAACCGCTCGGCCGCCGCGTTCCAGCTCACGTACCGGAGCTCGCGATCGAACGTCCCGACGCCGTCGATGCTCGACTCGACGACCGACTCGGAGAAGTTCCGCGCCTGCAACGCGTCGTTCCGTGCGTCGCGATAGGCGCGGAAGATCAGCCAGAGGCGCACGAGCACGAGCGTCGGCAGCAAGGCGGCCGCGACCGTGATCGCGCCGAGGTCGACGCCGAAGCGCGGCAGCTCGCAGAACGCGAGGACGCCGGGCAGCGTCGCGAGGGCGGCCGCGAGCACCAGGAAGCGGATCACCGTCTCGCGCATCGAGACGGTCGACGACCTTGCGTCCGGGAGGGGCTCGCACGCCGACGGGTGCGCCGCCGCCAGCGGGGTCAGGACGTAGGCGAGGAGGAAGCCGGCGTTCACGATCGAGCCCGGGTGGTAGCGATCCTCGATCGTCAGGACGCCGTAGCCGACGTCGGAGACGAGCTGCACGGCGAGCCCGGTCATCAGCAGCATCAACCAGGGCGCCGGCCGACCCGGCGTGTTGAGGCGCATGCGCACGAAGAGACCGACGAGCGCCATGTCGAGCAGCGGATAGCCCACGCTCACCGCCCGCTCGAGGAGGGCGATGTCGCCGTCGTCGACGCGTGCGCCGAGCACGGTCACCCAGATGACGAGGCTCGCGGCGACACCGATGACGAGCGCGTCGATCAGGTTGGCGTCGATGAGGCGGTCGCCGCCGCTGATCTCGCTGCCGAGCCGCACGAGGCCGTAGCCGAATACGACGTAGCCCACGAGGTAGATCGCGTCGGCCCCCGAGACGGCCGGCACCGAGCCGAAGACCGACTGCTGGACGCCCCAGTAGAGGTCGCCGAGCCCGAAGAGGCCGAGGCCGCTCGCGATGCCGATCCAGGCGGCTCGGAACCGGATCCTGCCGCGGCGGATCTGGACGACGATCGCGACGAACGCACCGAGCGGGAACGCCTGGAACACGAGCCCCTGCGCCAGGGACGCCTGCGGGAGCGCGAAGTAGAGGACCGCGCCGAGCGCGGCGGCCGCAAGGACGTACGGCGACAGGCGCAGGTCGCGGACCGGCATCGCCGGGTCTGTCGACCGCGGCCCCGCGGAATTGAGCCTAGGACGGGTCGAGCGTGGCGGGCCGGAAACGGCCCTGCTCGTCCCGCGGCGGCACGAACTGCCGCCCGGGCTGCCCGCCCGGC
>JBEQUF010000140.1:0-4386 GCA_040349295.1 Actinomycetota bacterium
ACCGCGCCGCGCTCCGCGCGACGATCGAGGCGGCGCTCGCCGGGCGGCCGACCGCCGAGTGGGAGACGGCGCTCGTCGAGGCCGGGGTGCCGGCGGCGCGCGTGCGGACGGTCGCCGAGGCGGTCGCCGACCCCGTCACCCAGGCGCTCGGGATCCTGCAGCCGCTCGGCGCCGGCGTCACGGTTGCGCCGCCGTTTCGGATCGACGGGGAGCGGCCTCTGCACCGCTCGCCGCCGCCCGCGCTCGCGCCTTCGCCTCCTTCATCGACCGCGTGAGTCCGGCGAGGTCGTAGGCGCCCCAGTGCCGGCGGCCGTTGACGAAGAACGTCGGCGTGCCGGCGACGCCGCTCCGCTCGGCGCTGTCGACGTCGTCGGCGATCCGCCCGGCGCCCTCGCGGTGCTGGACGTCGTCGACGAAGCGGTCGACGTCGAGCTCGAGCTGCTCCGCGTAGCGGACGAGGTCGCCGAGCTCGAGCTCGTCCTGGTGGGCGAGCAGCAGGTCGTGCATCTCCCAGAACTTGCCCTGCGCCGCGGCGGCCTCCGCCCCCTCGGCCGCGAGCTGGGCGTGGGGATGCACGTCGGTCAGCGGCAGATGCCGCCACACGAAGCGGACGTCCACCGACTCGCCCATCAGCTCGAGGATCGCCTGCTCGGCGCGGCCGCAGTAGGGGCACTCGAAGTCGCCGTACTCGACGAGGGTGACGGTGGCGTCCTCGCGCCCGCGGTAGTGGTCGCGCTTCGGGTCGAACGGGTCGGCGAGGTCGACGATCGACTGCGCCGTCCCGAGCAGGGCGCGCATCTTCACGTCGAGCGGCAGGAACGTGCTCGAGCGGACGACGAGCCACGAGAGGAGCGGTGCGAGCACGGCGGCGGTGAGGACGCCCGTCTTCGCCGACTCGAGCTCGGCGCCGTGCAGCGCGAGGGCGGCGACGAGCAGCGAGATCGTGAACGCCGACCCCGCAGCGGCGCCGCCGGCCGTGACGCTGAGCCAGCCGATGGGCGGCCGGACCTGCGGCACGAGCCGGCACACGACGCCGTTCGCGATCATGATCCCGAACGGCTTGCCGACGAGGTAGGCGAGGACGATCGCCATCGCGATCCGCGAGTCGAACGCGCTCATGCGCAGCCGGACGCCGGCGTTGGCGAGCGCGAAGAGCGGCACGATCACGTAGCTCGTCCACGGCAGGTAGAGCGCCTGCAGCCGCTCGTTCGGCGACAGCGCGAGCGCGACGCCGGCCTGAGCGCTGCGTGCGAGCTCCGGTGTCGGCTGCTCCCGGAAGAGCCGGAAGAGGTCGCTCGCGCGCTCGAGCTGGCCGCGCGTGGCGGGCGTCGCCCAGCTGAGGAGCCCGAAGGCGATGCCGGTGACGACCGGGTCGACGCCGCTCTCGTGGAGCGCGCCCCAGGTGGCGATGCCGATGCCGAGGTAGACGATGCCCGCCTGGAAGCCGGTCTGCGCGAGTGCGACCGCGCCGCCGAAGAGGACGAGCGCGATCACGAGCGCCATCGCCGAGATGTGCGAGCTGTAGCCGAAGACGAGGACGAGCAGCGACAGCAGGTCGTCGACGACGAGGATCGTGACGAGGAACGCGCGCAGGCGGTTGGGGACGCTGCGGCCGAGGACGGCGAGGACGCCGAGCGCGAGCGCCGTGTCGGTCGACATCGCGGCACCCCAGCCGTGGCCGCCGGCGACGACGAGGTAGATCGCGACCGGCACGATCATCCCGACCGAGCCGACGACGACCGGCAGCAGGAGGCGGCGCCGGTCGCGCAGCTCGCCGACGTCGAACTCGCGCCGCGCCTCGAGCCCGACGACGAAGAAGAAGAACGTCATCAGGCCCGCGTTGACCCATTCGCGCAGGTCGAGTGCGAGGCCGTGCGAGCCGAGGCGGATCGAGAGCGTCGTCGTCCAGACACGCTCGTAGCTCCCGACGTCGACGTTCGCCCAGACGACGGCGGCGATCGCGGCGGCGCCGAGGACGACGGCGCTCGCGGTCTCGGCGCGGAGGAACGCGCGCAGCGGCGTGGCGAGGCTCCGCGTCCAGGCGGTGCGCTCGGCGGCGACGGCGCTCACGCCCGCATCCTGTAGACGTAGCCTTCGAGCTGCCGGCCGAGCAGCCCCTCGAGCCACTGTGAGACGCCGATCAGCGCGTCGAGGTCGATGCCCGTGTCGATCCCTTCGCCTTCGAGCAGGTAGACGAGATCCTCGGTCGCGACGTTGCCGGTCGCGCGCGGCGCGTACGGGCAGCCGCCGAGGCCGCCGACGGAGGCGTCGAGCACGGTCGCGCCCGCCTCGAGCGCCGCAAGGCAGTTCGCGTAGCCGGTGTTGCGGGTGTTGTGACCGTGGAAGCCGTCCGCCTTCGTGCGCTCGACCAGCGCGCGCACCTTCGACGGCGTCGCGACGCCGATCGTGTCCGCGAGCACCACCTCCGCCCGTTCGGCGAACCGCGAAGCCAGCTCGGCCACGACCCCAGGGTCCACGTCCCCCTCGAACGGGCACCCGAAGCTGACAGAAATCGTCACCGAACGGGGGTTACCCCCATTTCTTGTCAAGATGGCCTCGACGGACTCGACCGCTTCAGCCAGGCTCATGTTCCCGTTCGCACGGTTGAAGCTGTCCGTGGCCCCGAGCGTGACGTTCAGCCGGTCGAGGAACGTTGCGGCGAAGCGCTCGTAGCCCCGCTCGTTCAGGACGAGGCCTGCGTACTCGACCCCCGGCACGGGGGTGACCCCCTTGAGGACGTCCTCGGCGCCGGCCATCCGCGGGACGCGGTCGTCGCGGACGAAGGACACCGCCTCGATCCGCCGCAGCCCGGCGGCGGCGAGACGGTTCACGAGCTCGGCCCGGACGGACGGCTCGAGGGTCTCGGGCTCGTTCTGGAGCCCGTCCCGCGGGCCGACGTCGCAGATCACCACCCGAAGAGCGTAATTTCCACCGAGGCATCCGCGACGAGCGGCCTCGTAGGCTCCGACCCATGCACCCGTCCGCCTCCTTCAGCGCCACCATCCGCGTCCGGCTCCTCGACCAGCCCGGCGTCTTCGCGCGCCTCGCCGCCGCGATCGGCGACGCCGGCGGGTCGCTCGGCGCGATCGACCTCGTCCGCGCCGAGAAGGCGACGAAGCTCCGCGACGTGAACGTCCTCGCCGACGACGAGCGCCACCTCCAGTCGATCGTCGACGCCGTCCAGGGGATCGAGGGCGTCGAGGTCGTCAACGTCTCCGACCGCGTCTTCCTCGCCCACCTCGGCGGCAAGATCGAGATCGCGCCGCGGCTACCGCTGAAGACCCGCGACGACCTCTCGATGGTCTACACGCCGGGCGTCGCCCGCGTCTCGCGCGCGATCGCCGACGACGAGGAGAAGGTCTGGAACCTGACGATCAAGCGCAACACGGTCGCGGTCGTCAGCGACGGCACCGCCGTGCTCGGCCTCGGCGACATCGGCCCGGCCGGCGCGCTCCCCGTGATGGAGGGCAAGGCGATGCTCTTCAAGGAGTTCGCGAACGTCGACGCGTTCCCGATCTGCCTCGACACGAAGGATCCGGACGAGATCGTCCGCGCCGTCGAGCTGATCGCCCCCGTCTTCGGCGGCATCAACCTCGAGGACATCTCCGCGCCCCGCTGCTTCGAGGTCGAGCGCCGCCTCCGCGAGCGGCTCGACATCCCCGTCTTCCACGACGACCAGCACGGGACGGCGATCGTCGTCCTTGCGTCGCTCCTGAACGCGCTGCGCGTCGTCGGCAAGCGGATCGAGGACGTCAAGGTCGTCACCACCGGCTGCGGCGCCGCAGGGATCGCCGTCTCCCGGCTCCTGACCGACGCCGGGGCCCGCTGGATCGTCGGCTGCGACGAAGGCGGCGCGATCCACCGCGGCCGCAAGGGCCTGAACGAGGCGAAGGCGGACTTCGCCGAGTGGACGAACCCGGACAACGTCCAGGGAACCGCCGACGAGCTGCTCGCGGGCGCCGACGTCTTCATCGGCGTCTCGGTCCCCGGCGCCGTCAGCGCCGAGGGAGTGCGCCGCATGGCCGACCGCGCGATCGTCTTCGCGCTCGCGAACCCGACGCCGGAGGTCGACCCCGAGGCGATCGAGGGGCTCGCCGAGGTGATCGCGACCGGCCGCTCCGACTACCCGAACCAGATCAACAACGTGCTCGCCTTCCCCGGTGTGTTCCGCGGCGCGCTCGACGCCCGCGCGACGACGATCACCGAGGGGATGGAGCTCGCCGCCGCCCACGCTCTCGCCGCCGTCGTCGAGCCGGACCACCTCGAGGCCGACTACGTGCTGCCGAGCGTCTTCGACCGCCGCGTCGCTGGAGCCGTCGCCGCGGCCGTCGCCGCCGCGGCGCAGGCCGACGGCGTCGCCCGGCGCCGGACGACGCGCGGCCCGGT
>JBEQUF010000142.1:0-6077 GCA_040349295.1 Actinomycetota bacterium
CGACGGCTATCCCGTCGCGGTCGTCGAGCCGCCGAGCGGCGACCTGAGCGCGACGCTTGCAGCGATCGCCGGCATCGTCGCGGCGCCAACCGCCCCGCGGCCGCACGTCGTCGTCGGCTCGGACACCGGCGCGCTCGCGGCCGTCGTCGCCGCGCTGGAGGACCCGGAGGTGGACGCACTCGTGCTCGCCGGCCTGCCGGCGGGCGCGGCGCAGGCGGGCCGGGCGCTCTCGTGGGAGCACGAGCTCGAGGCCCGGACGACCTGCCCGGTGCACCGCAACCGGCTCTCGGGCGACCTGCTGACGCGCGGCGCCCTCGCCGACCCCGTCCCGGTCGACTGGGCCGGCCGTGCGCGCCTCGACGAGCTCGCCACGCCCGTGCTCGCACTGCACGGCGAGCAGGACGAGATCAGCCCGCTCGCGGTCGCACAGGAGACCTACGAGCTCGCGCCGGCCCTCGAGCTCCACGGCGTCGCCGACGGCCGCCACGATGTGTTGAACGACAAGTCGCATCGGAGCGTCGCCGCGACGGTCGTGCTGTTCCTCGAGCGACTGCGCGCCGGCGCGCCCTCGACGCCGATCGTGGCGCGCCTGGCGGGCGGCCCGTCGTGACCGGCGCGACGGCCGAGACGACGCCGACGGAGCGCGCCGCCGCACTGCGCGACGGCGGCGACCACGCGGTGCTCGAGGCCGTGGCGCGGATCGCCCCGGAGCTCGAGGCGCGCGCGGCCGAGAACGACCGCCTCGGCGTCTTCCCGACCGAGAGCATCGACCTGATCTGGTCGGCCGGGCTCGGATCGCTGACGGTGCCGCGCGACGCCGGCGGGGTCGGCGCCGAGCTGACCACCGTCGCGCGCGCGGTCGAGGCGCTGGCGCGCGCAGACGCCGCCGCGACGCTGATCCTCGTCTGGACGCTCCTCTTCTACCGGCTCGTCAACGGCCCCGAGTCGCCGTGGCCGCAGGAGCTCCGAGATCTGCTGAATGAGTCCGTCGCCCACGGCCCGGCCCTCGCCAACTTCCTCAACGTCGAGCCGCAGCTCGGCAGCTCGTCGCGCGGCGGGCTCGTGCAGACCACGGCGGCGCGGATCGAGCTGCCGGACGGCTCGCCCGGCTGGCGCGTCAACGGACGCAAGATCTACTCGACCGGCAGCAACGGCTTGCGCTGGCTCGTCGCGACGGCACACACCGAGGACGACCCGGAAGGGCTTCGCGTCGGGCAGTTCCTGATCCCGGGCGACACGCCCGGGATCGAGGTGGTCGAGACGTGGGATCACCTCGGGATGCGTGCGACCGCGTCGAACGACGTCGTCTTCACCGACGTCGACATCCCGCTCGGGCACGCGGTCGGCCTCACGGTGTACGACGAGGGCGCACCGAACGGGCTGAAGGGCGACGCGTCCGGCACGCTCGCCTCGGTGATCGTGCTCGTGATCGCGATCTACCAGGGCGTGGCGAAGGCGTCACGCGACGCGCTCGTCGCGTTCCTGCGTGACCGCAAGCCCGCCAACCTCGGCGCCTCGCTCGCGACGCTGCCGCGCTTCCAGGAAGCCGTCGGTGACATCGAGGCGCTCCTCTATGCGAACGACCGCCTGATCTACGACCTGACCGGCCGCGTCGACCGCGCCGCTGCCGGCACGTCGCCGCCGCCGACGCTCGGCGAGGTCGGCCTCGTCAAGGTCGTCGTCTCGCGGAACGTCCTCGCGACGACGGAGCGCGCGCTCGCGCTCGCCGGCAATCCGGGTCTCACCCGGAGCAACCCGCTCGAGCGCCACTACCGCGACGCGCTCTGCTCCCGGATCCACACCCCGCAGGACGACATGGTGCTCCTCACTACCGGAAAGGCGGCACTGGCAACCGATGCCTGACGATCTCAGCCTCGCGCTCAGCGAGCACGCGGCCGGCTTCGCCGTCGACGACGTCGACGGCGCGACGCTCGCGCATCTGAAGGACAACCTCCTCGACGTCGTCGCGGTCACGATCGCCGGCGTCCACGAGGAGGGCCTCGACGCGCTCCGGCAGTTCCTGCGGACCACCTCGGCAACGGGCGCCGGCGTCGTCGTCGGCACGCCCGCGCGCCTCTCGACCCCCGCCGCGGCGTTCGCCAACGCGACCGCCGCCCACGCGCTCGAGTTCGACGACGCCTACGACGAGGGCGGCGGCATGCACGCCGGCCCACCGGTGCACGCGACCGCTCTCGCCGTCGCGGACGAGCTCGGCTCCGTCAGCGGCGCGGAGTACCTCGCGGCCGTCGCGGTCGGCCTCGACGTGGCCGTGCGGCTCGCCACCGCACCCGAGGAAGACCTCGGCTGGCACCGCGCATCGGTCTACGCCGTGTTCGGAGCGACCGTCGCCGCCGGGCGCCTGCTCGGCCTCGACGCGGAGCAGATGCGGAACGCGATCGGCCTCGCGCTGAGCCAGGCGAGCGGCACGCGGCAGCCGATCGCCGAGGCGACGCTCGCCACCCGCCTCCATACGGGCTTCGCCGCCCGCAACGCCGTCACCGCCGCCGCCCTCGCCCGCGCCGGCTTCACGGCGGCCCACGAGTCGCTCGAGGGCCCGAACGGCTTCTTCACGCTCTTCCAAGGCGGGAAGTACGACCGCGACGTGATCCTCGCCGGGCTCGGGACGGAGCTCCGGTCGTCGCGCATCTCGACGAAGCCGTTTCCCGGCGGCCGCGTCGCGCACGCGCTCGTCGAGGCGGCACTTCGGCTCCGCTCGGCCGAGCCCGACGAGGCGGTCGAGGCGGTCGCGGTCTCCGGACCGGCGGAGATCGTCGGCTGGGCCGCCGCGAAGTCGACCTGGCCGGTCGGCCGCGAGGCCCTCTACAACCCGCTCTTCGCCGTCGCGCTCGCCGTCGAGGCGGACGCCGGGCCGCTCCGCGCCTTCGTCGAGCCCGACGGCACGCCGGCCGGCGTCCGGAGGCTCTTCGAGCGGTCGACCGCGATCGAGGACCCCTCGGCGGGCCCGCACGGCGCCGTCGAGCTCACCTTCAGCTCCGGCCGAACGGTGCGCGAGGTGGCCGAACGTGCGACCGGCTATCCCGAGCGCCCGCTCGGCGCGGAGGCGCTGCGGGCGAAGCTCCGGGCGTGCGTCGCGCACGCCGGTGTCCGGCTCGACGACGAGGCGATCGCCGACGCGGTCGCTCGCTTCGACCAGGCCCGCACGACGAGCGAGCTCACGCAGCTTCTGTCGACGCACACGTGATCGACGCGACCGCCGACGCCACCGTCGACGTGACGCTGTTCCGCGAGATCATGTCGAGGCTCGCCGCCGGCGTCGCGATCGTGACGAGCACGGGCGCCGACGGTGCGCCCCAGGGCCTGACGGCGACGTCCGTGACCTCGGTGTCGGCCGAGCCGCCGCTCGTCCTCGTCTGCGTCGAGCACGGCAGCCGGACGCTCGCGGCGATCCGCTCCAGCCGGCGCTTCGCCGTGAACCTCGTCCACGAGGCGGCAGAGGCGACGGCCGCCCGCTTCGCCGCGGCGCACGACGACAAGTTCGAACGAAGCCCGTGGCGACCGGGGAGGCACGGCAGCCCGCTCCTCCACGAGGACACGCTCGCCTGGGCGGAGTGCGTCGTCGACCAGGAGGTCGAGGCCGGCGACCACGTGATCGTCATCGGACGGGTCGAGCACGGCGCCGTCCACGCCGAGTCGCGCCCGCCGCTGACGCACTTCGGCCGGCGCTTCGGCGGCTGGGCGGCGCGCTAGACCGGGCGCACGGGCCAGAAGGGCTGCAGGCCCGAGGCGACGCGGGCGTGCGCGTCCGGCACGCTGACCCCGCCCACAGAGGTTGGGATCCAGCCGACGTAGCCGCAGACCGGGCAGCCGGGGTTCTTCTCGGTCGTGCCGCCGGCGGCAGGCTTCGAGTAGATCTCGCCGCACTCGAGGCAGCGGACGCTCTCCAGGACGGACAACCGTGGTGCCTCCATAGAGAGAAAGACGTGCTGAGCGGGGAAAACTTGCGCTATGCCGGCCGCTCGACCGCCCGGGCGGCGGCGCAGTCGGCGGCGATCGCGTCCACGAGCTCGGCCTCCGAGCTGAACCACTTCTCGTCCCGGAGGTGCCCCCAGAGCTGGACGACGAGCCGCCGGCCGTACAGATCGCCGTCGAAATCGAGCAGGTGCGCCTCGGCGCGGCGCTCGGTGCCGCCGTAGGTCGGGTTGGTGCCGATCGAGATCGCCGACCGGTGCCCGTTCGTGAAGCCGGCGTAGATGCCGAGCTTCGGGACGAGGACGCCGGGCGGTGTCTCGAGGTTCGCCGTCGGGAAGCCGAGCAGCCGGCCGCGGTGGTCGCCGTGGACGACCGTCCCCTCCACCTCGGCGGGCCGGCCGAGATAGCGGGCTGCCGCCTCGACCTCGCCGGCGGTGAGGAGCTGGCGGATGTGGCTCGAGGAGACGTTGTCGACGAGCGGCACGCGGCGGACGTCGAACCCGAGCTGCGTCAGCGTGTCGAGGGTCCCGGCCCGGCCCTGGCCGAAGCGGAAGCCGTCGCCCGCGCTGACGGCCTCGATGCCCGCGGCGCGCAGGACCTGCTCGGCGAACTCCTCCGGCGTCAGGGACGCAAGCGCCTCGTCGAAGGGCAGCACGAGCACGTCGTCGACGCCCGCCGCCTCGAGCAGCTCGATCCGCCGCTGCAGGGGCACGAGGAGCTGGACGTCGGCGCCGAACGCCGACCGCGGATGCGGGTCGAAGGTGACGACGGCGGAGCGCAGGCCGGCCGCGATCGCCGCGTCGATGACGCGCCGGTGCCCGAGGTGGACGCCGTCGAAGGTGCCGATCGCGGCGGCACGGCGCGCGGGCTCGAGCTCGTTCGGGTCGCGCGCCACCGTCATAGCCGTGCGAGCACCTCCGCCTCGGGCAGCAGCCGGAACGCCTCGGGCACCTCCGCCTCGCCGATCGAGAACGGGCCGACCTCGGTGCGCCGCAGCGCGACGCAATGGCCGCCGAGCGCCTGGGCGATCGAGCGGATGTACGTGCCGCTCGAGACCCGCAGGTCGAGCGTCACCGAGGTCTCGTCGCGATCGAGCACAGCGAGGTCATACACGGTGGAGCGGCGCACGGGCATCGCCACCTCGATCCCGCGCCGGTGGAGCTTGTACGCGCGCTCGCCGTCGATCTTGATCGCGGAGGCCGCCGACACCGGCAGCTCGATCTCGCCGTGCAGCGCCGCCAGGTCCGGCTCCCGCGGCGGATGCCGCTCCACGACGTCTCCTTCGGGGTCGCCGGTCGTCGTCGTCGCGGTCAGGTCGATCCGCGTCTCGTAGCGCTTGTCGAGGCCGACGAGCGACGGCTGCAGCCGCGTCGCGCGGCCGGAGAGGATCACGAGCAGCCCCGTGGCGAACGGGTCGAGCGTGCCGGCATGGCCCGTCCTCGCACCGGTGGCGCGGCGGATCTGCGCGACGATCGCGAACGACGACGGCCCGCCAGGCTTGTCGACGAGCGCGACGCCGGCCGGCTCAAGCGCCCGCGGCGGCACGTTGCGCGAGGAAGCCCTCGCGGATCGCTTCCGTGATCTCGTCGATCGACCGGTCGCTCGAGAACCCGGCCGCCTGCCGGTGGCCGCCGCCGCCGAAGATCCGCGCGATCATCGAGACGTCGAGCTCGTCGATGCTCGCGCGCAGCGACCCCTTGTGCGTCGGTCCCTCGTCGCGCGGAACCTCGCGGATCAGCACGGCCAGCTCAGCCCCCTCGACGGCGCGCAGGTAGTCGATGATCCCCTCCGAGTACGGCTCGGCGGCGCCGACCTCGGCGAAGTCGCTGCGGACGAGGAACGAGACGATGATGCGGCCGCCCTCCAGCACCTTCGCGCGCTCGAGCGCGCGCGCGAGCAGCTTGAGCTTCGCGAACTCGACGGACTCGTAGACCTCCTGGAAGACCTGGTGCACGTCCGCGCCGGCGTCGACGAGCTCCGCGGCGAGCCGCAGCGCCTTCGGCGTCGTGTTCGAGTACTGGAAGCGGCCGGTGTCG
Organism: Actinomycetota bacterium; assembly: GCA_040349295.1. Lineage (GTDB taxonomy): Bacteria > Actinomycetota > Thermoleophilia > Gaiellales > Gaiellaceae > Palsa-739. Next base: position 5,967 of record JBEQUF010000142.1, read on the forward strand.
GTGACGAGTGCGACGTAGAGCGGCTCGGCAATCTCCGGCGTCAGCTCGACGCCGAGCTCGTGGAAGACGTCGCGCAGCACCTCGCCCGTCGACGACGCGTCGGAGACGATG
>JBEQUF010000155.1:0-6065 GCA_040349295.1 Actinomycetota bacterium
TCCGCGCGATCGGCGCGCTCGTGCCGCGCATCCCCGTCACCGAAGAAGCGATCGCGCTGGCGGTGAGCTTCGCGCGCACCTCGCGCCCCACCGCGGCGAAGGCCCCGCGCGAGGTGAAGGACTACGTTCGTTACGGCGCCGGCCCGCGCGGCAGCCAGGCGATGGTGCTCGCGGCCAAGGCCCGCGCCGCTCTCCGCGGAGAAGCTGCCGCCGACGTCGAAGACATCCGCGCCGTCCTCGTCCCGGCGCTCCGCCACCGCATCGTCCTCAGCTACGAGGCGCTCGCCGAGGGCGTGTCCGCGGACACGATCCTCGACTCCGTGATCGGCACCGTGCCGGTACCGGAGGTGAGCCTCGCTCGGCCGTAAGCCGACCCCGGAGCAGCCCGGCCCCGGGCCGCTCGCCGCAGAGGCCCTGCGCGCGCTCGACATCAGCGTCGGGCGGCGGCTGCGTGGCCTGCTCGCCGGCGACTACCGGTCGAACGACCACGGCGACGGCGTCGAGCTCGCACAGCTGCGCCCGTACGCCCCCGGCGACGACGTCCGCGACCTCGAGTGGAACGTCACGGCGCGGACGGGCGTGCCGCACGTCCGCGTCAACCTCGCCGAACGGGCGCTCGTCACCTGGCTGCTCCTCGACACGTCGCCGTCCATGCAGTTCGGGACGGCCGACCGGCGGAAGGCGGACGTCGCCGACGGCGTCGCCCTCGCGATCGCGCATGTCGCGACCCGGCGCGGCAACCGGCTCGGCGTCGCGACCTTCGGCGACGAGGAGCCGGCGACGCTCCCGCCGCACCAGGGCCGCGTCGGGCTCGTCGGCCTGCTCGACGTGCTCGCACGCGAGCCGCACCGGGAGGGCGGCGGCGCTACCTCGCTCGCCGCCGGGCTCCTCCGCGTCGCGTCGCTCGCCCGGCAGCGCGGGGTCGTCGTGATCGTCTCCGACTTCCGCGGGCCGCTCGACTGGCGCCGGGCGCTCCTGCAGCTGCTCGGACGCCACCAGGTGCTCGCGGTCGAGATCCGCGACCCGCGCGAGCAGCAGCTGCCGGACGTCGGCGAGGTCTGGCTCGTCGATCCAGAGACCGGACGCCAGGTTCGCGTCGACACGGCGAACCGCGACCTGCGCGACCGCTTCGCCACCGCCGCCGCCGAGGAGCGGAGCGGCGTGGCGCGCGTGCTCGCCGCGCTCGCCGTGCCGCATGTCGTGCTCTCGACCGAGGGCGACTGGCTCCGGCCGCTCGCCGCGTTCCTGGGAGCGAAGCGGTGAGCTTCGGCAGCCCGCTCTTCCTGATCCTGCTCGTGCTCGTCCCGCTGCTCGGTGTGCTCTGGTTCCTCCAGGAGCGGCGACGGCAGGCGCAGGCGGCCCGCTTCTCGTCGCTCGCGCTGCTGCCGAACCTCGTCGGAGACCGGCCGGGACGGCGGCGGCTCCTGCCGCTCTCGCTCTTCCTGCTCGGGATCGCGCTGCTGACCATGGGCGCGGCGAAGCCCACGGCGAACGTCACCGAGCCGCGCAAGGAGGCGACGGTGCTGCTCGCCGTCGACGTCTCGCGCTCGATGCAGGCGAACGACGTCGCGCCGTCCCGTCTCGCCGCCGCGACGCGCGCCGCCGACGCGTTCCTCGCGAAGATCCCGTCGACCTACAAGGTGGGCGTGATCGGCATCGGCTCGCGCGCCTTCTCGGCCGTCCCGCCGACGCTCGACCGCGGCATCGCGCACAACGCGCTCGAGTCCCTGACCCCGAGCGAGGGCACGGCGCTCGGCGACGCGATCGCGCTCGGCGTGAAGATCGCGAAGCAGCAGCGCTCGGCCGACGGCTTCGTGCCGCCGACGACGATGCTCCTCATCTCCGACGGCGCGCGCGACGGCGGCCACACGACGCCCGCCGCGGCCGCGAAGCAGGCGAAGGCGGCGCACATGCCCGTCTCGACCGTGCTCGTCGGCACGCAGGCCGGCGTCGTGACCGTGTCGCTCACCGGCGGCTACAAGGAGCAGATCCGGGTGCCCGCCAACGTCGGCGCTCTCCGTCTGATCGCGCGTGCGAGCGGCGGCCGGTTCTATCAGGCGCGGACGGCGACGGCGCTGCAGAAGGTCTACGAGCAGCTCGCGACGCGCACCGGCCACACGACGAAGCAGCGGCAGATCAGCGACGTCTTCGCAGGCGGCGGCATGCTGCTGCTGTTGACCGCCGCCGGCCTCTCCGCATTCTGGTTCCGGAGGCTCGTGTGAAGCGCCTCGCGCTGCTCGCGCTCGTCGGGTGCGCCCTGCTGGCGCCCGCCGCCGCACATGCGACGAACGAGTGCAAGGGACTGCAGGTGTGCGTGCCCGTCGCCGGCCCCTGGGTGGTGACGACACCCGACGCAGAGGTGCAGTACGACCTCGCGTGCCCGAAGAACTACATCGTCGCCGGCCTCGACGCCGAGCTCTCCGCCCGCGGGATCGACATCGGCTTCGTCGGCGGCCTCGGCGCACCCGTCAATCCCGGCATCACGACGAAGGGCGACGCCGTGTTCCTCGGGCGGCTCGCCCGCACCGGCGGGCTCGCGAGCTTCCGGCCGCACATCGGCTGCGTCCCCGCCCAGGGCGGTGGCCAGCGCACGCCGACCGCCTACCACCCGTTCCCGCCCGCGAAGGCGATCGACCGGCAGGTGCACGCGTTCCCCGCGCTCCCGAGCCGCACCGTCAGCGCGCGCTGCACGAAGGGCGAGCGGCTGACGGACGCGACGCACGCGATCGGCTTCCCCGGCGCCGTCCCGCCGACGGAGGCCGCGATGCGGGCCGTCCAGGTGACGCAGGCCGTCCACAACGGCGTCGTGACGCTCCGCATCCGGTCGACACACGCGGCGACCGTCCAGCTCGACCTGCTCTGCTCGGTGATCAAGTGACCTTCGGCGATCCGCTGCTGCTCCTGACGCTGCTGCTCGTCCCGGCCGCAGCCGCCGCGTATGTGCTGAACGAGCGGCGCCGGGCGCGGTACGCCGTTCGCTTCACGAACGTCGCCGTGCTCGAGCAGGTCGCCGGCACGGCGCGGCCGTGGCGGCGGTGGCTCGTCGTCGGCGCGTTTCTCGTCGCGCTCGCGACGCTCTGCGTCGCCGTCGCCCGGCCGCACGTGAACACGACGGTCACGGACGAGAACGCCACCGTCGTGCTCGTCCTCGATGTCTCCGGCTCGATGCACGCGGTCGACGTGAAGCCGACGCGGCTCATCGCCGCACAGCGCGCACTGCATCTCTTCGTCAGCAAGGTGCCGAAGCGGCTGAAGGTCGGCCTCGTCCTCTTCGCGGGCGACGCCGAGGTCGCGTCGCCGCCGTCGACCGACCGGCAGCTGCTCGACAACGCGATCGACGACGCCGACTTCTACAACGGCTTCGGCGGCACGGCGATCGGCGACGCGCTGAACCTCGCCGTGCAGGTGGGGATCCGCTCGGCCGGCCTGTCCGGCAGCGGCCCGACGACGATGCGCGCGAACCCGGACCTCGCGTCATACGTGACGGCGGCGGGCAACCCGACGAAGAGCACGCTCGTCTCGATCCTCTTCCTGTCGGACGGCCACCAGAACCGCGGCGACATCGCGCCGCTCGACGGCGCACAGATCGCGAAGCGGGCCGGCATCCCCGTCTACACCGTCGCGCTCGGGACGACCGGCAACACGCGCCTCGGCGGCGGCGGGTTCTTCGGCGGCGGTGGTGGCGGCGGGTTCACGCCGCCGGGCGGGTTCACCGGCGCCAACTCGCTTGCGCCGGACCCGAAGACGCTCGGGGCGATCGCGCACATCACGGGCGGGCAGTTCTTCCGCGCCAGGACGGCGACGGCGGTCGAGTCGGCCTACTCGGCGCTCGGCTCGAAGCTCGGGCAGACGCACGGGCGCGAGGAGGTGACCGGCGACTTCATGCTCGGCGCGGCGCTCCTGCTCGTGCTCGCCGGCGCGCTCTCCGCCCTCTGGGCGCCGAAGATTCCGTAGCGCTTCTGCTCGGCGCTCGCGGCGCCGTCGTGCCTACGCGCGGACGAGCGGCTTGTACTTGATGCGGTGCGGCTCGAGCGCCTCGGGGCCGCGCCACTCCGCGTACTCCGCCCACGTGCCCTCGAACCAGATCGTCTGCGAGTCGCCCTCGAAGGCGAGGATGTGCGTCGCGACGCGGTCGAGGAACCAGCGGTCGTGGGTGATCACGACGGCGCAGCCGGCGAACTCGAGCAGCGCCTCCTCGAGCGCGCGCAACGTGTCGACGTCGAGGTCGTTCGTCGGCTCGTCGAGCAGCAGCACGTTGCCGCCGCTGCGCAGCAGCTTCGCGAGATGGACGCGGTTGCGCTCGCCGCCCGAGAGGTCGCCGACGCGCTTCTGCTGGTCGCCGCCCTTGAAGTTGAACCACGAGACGTACTGGCGGGAGTTCACCTCGCGCTTGCCCAGGAGGATCGTGTCCTGGTTGCCGCTGATCTCCTTCCACACGGTGTTCGCCGGGTCGAGGTCGCCGCGCGCCTGGTCGACGTATGCAAGTGACACAGTGTCACCAACTCGGAGGGAGCCGCCGTCCGGCTGCTCCTCGCCGGCGATCATCCGGAAGAGCGTCGTCTTGCCGGCGCCGTTCGGGCCGATGACGCCGACGATGCCCGCGGGCGGGAGCGAGAAGGTCAGGTTCTCGACGAGCAGCCGGTCGCCGAAGCCCTTCTGGACGCCCTGGGCCTCGATCACCGTGTCGCCGAGCCGCGGCCCCGGCGGGATGTGGATCTCCACCTTGTCGAGCTTCACGTTCTGCTCCTCGGCGAGGAGCTGCTCGTACGCGCCGAGGCGCGCCTTCGACTTCGCATGCCGTGCGCGGGGGCTCATGCGCACCCACTCGAGCTCGCGGGCGAGCGTCCGCTTGCGCGCCGACTCGGTCTTCTCCTCCATCGCGAGCCGCTCCTGCTTCTGCTCGAGCCACGACGAGTAGTTCCCCTGGAACGGGATGCCCTTCCCGCGATCGAGCTCGAGGATCCAGCCGGCGACGTTGTCGAGGAAGTACCGGTCGTGCGTGACCGCGACGACGGTGCCCTTGTAGTCGGCGAGGAAGCGCTCGAGCCAGGCGACCGATTCGGCGTCGAGGTGGTTCGTCGGCTCGTCGAGGAGCAGCAGGTCCGGCGCGCTGAGCAGCAGCCGGCAGAGGGCGACGCGGCGGCGCTCGCCGCCGGACAGCGTCGTCACGTCGCGGTCGCCCTCGGGCAGCCGCAGCGCGTCCATGGCGTGCTCGACCGCGGCGTCGAGCTGCCACGCGTCGGCGCGGTCGATCGCGTCCTGGACGGTCGCCTGCTCGGCGAGCAGCGCGTCGAAGTCCGCGTCCGGCTCGGCGAACTTCGCCGAGATCTCGTTGAAGCGGTCGAGGAGGTCGCGGAGCGCGCGGACGCCGTCCTCGACGTTCTCGCGCACGGTGCGCTTCGGATCGAGCTCCGGCTCCTGCTCGAGCAGCCCGACCGTCGCGTTCGGGGCGAGCTCGGCGACGCCGGACGACGGCTCCTCCTTGCCGGCCATGATCCGCAGGACGGTCGACTTGCCGGCGCCGTTCGGGCCGAGGACGCCGATCTTCGCGCCCGGGAAGAAGCTCAGGCTGATGTTCGACAACACCTGGCGCTCCGGGCCGTAGAACTTGTCGACCCGGTACATGGTGAAGATGTATTCGCTGCTCATCGCGGCCGAGGACGATACCGAATGCCTTTCAAAGGCTTAATCGAGCCTTGACGTGGCGTGCCTACGGTGCGTGCCGTGAAGAAGCAGCTCGTGCTCGTCGTCCTCGCCCTCGTCGCGGTGCTGGTCGCCGCGGGCTCGCTCGCGCGCGCGACGGCCGGCCCGGAGCCGAACGACATCCAGGACTCGCTGCCCGGATGGAGCTCCGCCGGCGATCGCATCGCCTTCGAGCGGACGGCTCCGGGCTTGCAACACGTCGTCACGATGTTGCCGTCCGGCGGAGACCTGTACGTCGCGTCGCAGGGCGGCAGCTTCCGCGGCTACGTGCCCGGCACGGCCGAGTACCTGCTCGTCCAGCAGGGCGACGCCACGATCGTCACCGCCGGCGGCCGCTTCGCCGGCCCTTCGGCCGAGCTGCA
>JBEQUF010000156.1:0-10580 GCA_040349295.1 Actinomycetota bacterium
GTCGAGTCGGCCGGGCGGTCGCCGCTGATCGTGAAGGTCGTGCCGCCGCCGCTCTCCGGGCCGACCGAGGTGCGGCTGTCGAGGCCCACGTTCCTCTCCGCCGGCGTGAACCAGGGCTGCTTGCACATCTTCCCGGCCGGGAGGTAGTCGACGACGGCCCGCACGCCTGCAGCTGCCAGTGCGGCCTGCAGGCCGGCGGCGTCGGTGAGCGAGTCCACCTCCACTGTCACGGAGTCGTCCGCGTGCTTCGTCACGGCGTAGGCCGCCGGTGTGCCGCCGTCGAGGACGAGCACACCCACGATCGCAGCCGACGCGACGGCGGCGACACCGGCGACCGCGACGAGCCGCCGTCGTCCTCGCCGAACCGGCGCCGTCGAGATCGTGGTCTGCAGCTCAACCAGGAGCCGCTCTTCGAAGCTGCTCATGTCGTCACCTCCGGGAGATCGTTCGGGTCGAGGGCGGGGAGCAGGCGGCGACGCGCCCGATGCAGGCGGACGCGGGCGACGACACTGCTGATCCCGAGTGCACGGGCTGCGTCGGCGACGGACATGTCGTCGAGCGCGACGAGCTCGAGGACGGCTCGCTCTCCGGACGGAAGCTGCTGCAGCTCGCGGTAGATCGCCCGCCGGGCGGACTCGCCGTCGATCCGCTCGTGCAGCGCGCCGAGGTCGTCGTCGTGGACGAGGTCACGCCCGCGGACGCGAAGGGCCGTCCGGCGCTCCCTCGCGCTCCGCCGGTATTCGTCGGCGACGACGTTGCGCGCGATGCCGAAGAGCCAGGCTGCCGGCTCGCCACGACTCCGCCGGTACGAGCGGCCCGACTCGATCGCCGCGACGAAGATGTCGGCTGTCAGGTCGGCCGCCAGATACGGGTCGTCCACGCGCCGCGCGACGAAACGCTGTACCGCTTCGACATACTCGCGATAGAAGCGCTCGAAGGCGTCGGGGTCGGACGCGATCTGGGCAGGGTCGTGCACTGAAGGTACTTCGGCGGAGGACGCCGAAGCGTTACAGGTCAGACCTTGGCAGTGCGCATGCGCTCGACGCCGAGCTCTTTCGCGAGCACGCGGGCACGCTCGGCGATACGGCTGCGGATGTCGGCAGGCTCCAGCACGACGGCCTCGCCTCGCTTCGAGAGGATGTCGCTCTCGAGCCACTCGTACGAGCCGACGGACAGCTCGCGGATCGCGCTGCCGTCGCCGAGGCGGCGGGCGCCCCGCTCGACCTCGAAGCGGGCGATCTCCGGCGAGTAGAGCACGCGCGCGGTGCCGGCGTCACGGAAGCGCGTCGGCTCGAACTCGTGCCGCGGTGCGAACTTCTCCTTCGAGAGCTTCGCGCTGCGCATGCGGTCGATGCGGAACGACCGCTCACCCTCGCTCGTGCGGTCCCACGTGTGGACGTACCAGTACGGGAGTCGCCGCTCGACCTGGTACGGCTCGACGACGCGCAGCGACGGCGTCGTCTGCTGCTCCTTGAGGTACTCGATCTCGACGAGCCTGTGGTCGCGGATCGCGCGCGCGAAGACGTTGATCAGATCCTCTTCCTCGCGTTCGACCTGCGGCTCGGGCGTCTGTGCGAGCTCGAACTGGCCGAACGTCTCCTCGAGCTTGTTGCGGACGCGGGCGAGCGGCGTGTGCGCGTCGGCGGCGATCATCGGTCCGACGTACTCGAGCGCGAGCCGGATCGCGCGCGCCTCGAGCGGGGTCAGGCGCGGCGCGGAGCGGAAGGTGTCGCCCCAGAGCTCCTTGTCGACGTGCACGACGTCCTCGCGCAGCTCGGCGTAGATCGTGTAGCAGCCGCCGCCGAAGTTGACGAGGTTGAGCAGCGACAGGTGCTCCTCGAGCTCCTCGGCCGGGACCGACGGGAAGCGCTCGAGCAGCGTCGTCGTCGCGATCTCCGCGTCGCGTCCCTCGCCGCAGGCGGCGAGCAGGTGGGCGAGGAGCGCCTGGAGGACGGCGAAGCGCTCCGGCGCGACTGGCCCCGCCGGACGCTCGACGGCACCGTCGCTGCGGGGGAGAGGCGCCTCGCGCGCCGGCTCGTCGGCCTTGCCCTCGTGCCGCTCGCGGACGCGCCGCAGCGACGTCGCGACCTCGCGGCGGAGCTCGTCCGGCTCGAGCGGCACCGCACGTCCGTCCTGCCGCAGCACCCAGGTCGCGAGCTGCGGGATCGACGAGTAGTCGGTGACGAAGACGCCGTCCTCGAGCCGTCCGGTGTCGCCGTACGTCCGCTCGACCCACCAGGCGGTGTCGCCGCGCACCTCGATCCGGGCCTCGCCGACGAGGTCGCCGACCTGCCACGGCGGGCGGCCGCGGTACTGCTCGATGTCGAAGTCGGTCGGGATCTTGAAGTCGCGCTCGCGCCGCGTCGCGAACTTGATGTCGCCCCGGATGCGCGAGACGCGGAACGTCCGGATGTCCTCGCGGTCGAGATCCTGGCCGACGACGTACCAGACGCCGTTGTCCGGGAGCAGGGCGTAGGGGTTGAGCGTTCGCTCGCTGTGCTCGTCGCGCGAGATCGACCAGTAGTCGAACTTGACCGTGCGCTGCTTCGAGATCGCGCCCTCGAGCTTCGCGAGCCGGCCGGGCATCTCGGGCGCGTACTCCGGGTCGAGCACCTCCACGGTGCGAGCGGCCTCGGTCGGGGCGACGTCGAAGCCGGGACGCCCGAGTGCGAGGTTCTGCAGCGCGAGCCGCAGCGGCTCCGCGTAGGCGAACTGGCCGTCGAGGAGGTGGAGCGCCGTCTGCAGCGCGGCGAGCTCTTCGTCCTCGAGCTCGAGCTGCGGCAGGAAGTACTCGTCGGAGCGGAGCGTGTAGAGCTCCTCGCCCGTGAACTCGTCGCGCTGCGAGTGGAGCGGGACGCCGAGGCCGATCAGCTCGGCCCGGTCGCTGTAGAAGCGGCGCGCGAACGCCTCGTCCGACATCTCGCTGTAGCCCTCGACGTTCGACTTCACGTCGCGCGCGGTGATCGGCCGCCGCTCCGCCATCAGGAACGCGACCAGGGAGAGCTGTCGAATCAGCTTGTCGGTGTCATGCGACACCCATGCACCCTACTTGCGGGTGCCTGTGGAACGTCAGTGGGAAAAGCCTGTGGACAAGCTGCAATCCGATTGCGACGCAACCGGTTTGCTAGGCCGCGGCCTTCGCCTCGAGGTGCTGGTGCGACGGGCAGTAGTCGCGATCCGGGAGCGGCGTGCGCTGGCACGGCTTGCCCTTGCGCGTCGTCGCGCGGCAGCGTGCGATGCCGCCGTCGAGCGCGCCGGCCTCGATCTGCTCCTGGATGAACGTCACGGCCGCATTGATCCCCTCCGACACTGCCCAGGCGACCTCGGCCTGGCAGGTGATCGGGAAGTAGCGGCGGATGTCCTGGAAGAGCGCCCGGTCGGGCTTCGCGAAGTAGAGCGGGTCGGCGGCGAGCCGTTCCATCGTCTGCTCGCAGGCCATGAGCACCGAGCGGCGGGATTCCAGTTGCGAGAGGCGGTCACCGTACGGGTCGATCATGTCCTTGATCGACCGGTAGATGGCACGCGAGTATTGATACATGCAGTGCTGCAACTGGAGAGTCCGCTCTTCGATCACGAATGTACTCAGCTCCTATGAAGTTCCCGCGTTTTCCTGGTTAGAAGCGGGTAAAGGCCGGACGCAATCCGCCTCCTGGCATCGATCCTACACGAGCCATTCCGTGTTACAAACTCGGGCAGATCGTTGCCGCTGTTGCGAACATCCGACCCAACCCCTTCGCAAGCCGACCCTTTCCGGGGTCACGGGATTTACACCTACCGGGTCACCTGCCGCTCGAATGCGTCGGGGAAACCCTTGGCATGGGCACTCGCGAGCGCGGCCGACGCGGCGGCGGCGGAGCGGTAGATCCCGGCGAAGACGACGTAGTAGCCGGCGTGCAGGCTCGAGTACTCGGCCGAGGTCAGGACGCCGACGTCGGCGAGGCCGTTGCGCTTCGCCTGGCGAGCCCGGGCGAGGGCAGCCGCCTTGCCGCCCGACACCGGCAGCGACTCGAGCACGAGGGTGTAGCCCGACTTGTTCGCCGGCCACTCGGCGAGGGCGTTCGGGTTCGGCGGGGCCGGGGCGGTGACGGTCGCGGCCGTGCCGGTCACGGTGCCCGGCGCCGTCGGCAGGGGCCCGCTCGTGATCGTCGGGTGCACGGTCGGGACGGGCAGCGTCGCCGGCGTCGATGTGGCCTGCACGACCGACTGCGACGCGCCCGGGCCGACCGAGACGCTCGGCGTCGTCGCGACGTACGGCTGCGAGCGCTTGCGCGCGGAGTTCGCGGCGAGCGCGACGGCGGTCGCCGCGACGGTCAGCACGAGGAAGAAGAGCGTCGGCCAGATCCAGTCGCCGGGGTACCACGCGAAGCGGCGCTGCCAGCTGCGCGCGAGGACGCCGACGACGCCGCGGTTCACGGGTAAGCGCGCGCCGCACTCGAGGCAGTACTCCTGCGTCGGCTCGTAGGCGACCCCGCAGCGCGGGCAGTACTCGTCGTGCTGCGGCTCGCTCACGCCGCCGCCACCGGACGGCCGCACTGGTTGCAGAACTTCGCGCCCCAGAAGATCGGCGCTCCGCAATCGCAGTGGGCCGCGTCGCGGATCCGGCCGCGCGACGCGGAGACGGCGAGGAGGGTGTCGAGCTCGGTCAGCCGTTCGTCGAGCTGGGCGAGCTCCGTGCAGCGGTCGACGAGCAGGTCCTGCCGGAACTGGTCGCGGCGGTACATCTCGAGCATCAGGCCGCCGAGGTCGCGCAGCCGCTGCTCGCGGACGTGGAGCAACGTGCGCCGCTCGCGCCGCAGCTGGCTCGCCGGCGGCAGCGCGCGGCGAACGGCTCGTGGCGCCGCGGCAGGCGGCGCAGCGTCCGGCGTCGGGGCGCGGCGGAGGCGCATCGCGCAAGCCTAATTAAGGCTGTGGCTGCTCTCCGCGGCCGGCGCTGCGCCCGAAGCCCGCGAAGTAGAGGATCGCGAGCACGAGCCCGACGACCCCGACCGGGATCCCGACCCACGGGCTCACGAACAGGAAGACGATCCCGACGATGATGAGCGCGACGCCGATCCCGATCATTGGGGACCGCGTTCCCGGCGGCCGCGACGGCAAACCCGATCGCTGGCGGACGCCGGGAACGTCGGCGTGTCGATCCCGAACGGCTAGGCGGGCATCCGCTCGACGGCGGCCATCCACGTCCGGGACGCGAAGAGCGGAATCGTCTGCGCGAGCTGGCGGAAGGCCCGGTCGGTGAGGATGAGCACCCGCGCCGGCACCTCGGCCTTCACGGTCGCGGTCCGCTTGCCCCGCGTGAGGAGCGCGATCTCCCCGATGAAGTCGCCGCGCGCGAGCGTCCGGACGACCTTGCCGTCCTCCTCGACCGTCGCGACCCCTTCGACGAGGACGAAGAACTCACGGCCCGTCTGCCCTTCGAGCGTCAGGGCGGTCCCGGCCGGGACGTCGAGCTCGTCGGCGACCGATGCAACGAGCTGCAGCTCGGAGCGCGAGAGCTCCGAGAAGAGCGGCACCTGCTTGAGCACCTCGATTTTCGGATCCATGGGTGATTCAACGCCGGATACACTCGATTTATGCCCTCCGACGCTCTGATCGTCGACGCAGTCCGCAGCCCGATCGGCCGCAAGAACGGCACCCTCTCGCACATCCGCGGCGACGAGCTCTCGGCCCAGGTGGTCAACGGCCTGCTCGCGCGGAACGAGGTCGATCCGGGCGAGATCGAGGACCTCCAGTGGGGCTGCGTCTCGCAGGTCGACGAGCAGGCCTGGAACATCGGCCGCAACGTCGCCCTGACCGCCGGCTGGCCCGTGTCGGTCTGCGGCACGACGGTCGACCGGCAGTGCGGCTCGTCGATGCAGACGAACTTCAACGCCGCCGCCGCGGTCTGGTCGGGGCAGCTCGACCTGGTGATCAGCGGCGGCGTCGAGATGATGTCGCGCGTCCCGATGGGCTCGAACCGGGGCTCGATGTCCGACCTCGTCCACGACCGCTTCGACGTCGTCATGCAGGGCATCTCCGCCGAGGAGATCGCGAAGGCCTGGCAGCTCCCGCGTGAGGACCTCGACCGGTACTCCTACGAGTCGCACATGCGCGCCGCGCGCGCGATCGAGGAGGGCCGCTTCGAGAAGGAGATCGTGCCGATCGACGTCGACGTCCCCGAGGAGTCCGGCTCGCCGGTGCTCGTCAAGACACGGTTCGCCGTCGACGAGGCCGTCCGGCGTGAGACGACGCTCGAGAAGATGGCGTCGCTGCAGCCGGCGTTCATCCCGGACGGGGTCGTCACGGCGGGCAACTCGTCGCAGATCGTCGACGGCGCGGCGGCGCTGCTCGTCGCGTCCGAGGCGAAGGCGTCGCAGCTCGGTCTCGAGCCGCGCGGCCGCTTCGTCTCGTTCGGGATCGCCGGCGTCGACCCGCACATGATGTTGCACGGCAATCCGGAGGCCTGCGAGAAGGCGCTGAAGAAGGCGGGGCTGACGTGGGACGACATGGCGGTGATCGAGGTGAACGAGGCGTTCGCGTCCGTCGTCCTGCAGACGCTCGCCGACTCGCATCTGCAGGAGCGCTACGAGGCCGGCGACGTCAACCCGAACGGCGGCGGCATCTCGCTCGGGCATCCGCTCGGCGCGACGGGCGCACGCATCACCGCGACGCTGCTCGCCGAGCTCGAGCGCCGCGACGCCCGCTACGGCATCGCCGCGATGTGCATCGGCTTCGGGCAGGCGATCGCCGGCGTGGTGGAGCGGCTGTGATCGCGACGACGCCGCCGCCTGCGACGCAGGTGCACAACCTCGTTTTGAACGTCCGCAGCTTCGACTCGATCGCCCGGCAGGTGTGGGGCGGCGACGCGGCGCTCGTGACGCTGCAGCTCGACTCGACGCTGATCCGGATCGACAAGGCGCGGCGCGGCCCGAACGCGAAGCTCGCGAAGGAGATCCGGACGCTGCAGAAGCAGGGAGCCCACGCATTGCAGGTGCTCGATCCCGGCGGGAGCGCGCTCGCGAAGGACGCGCTGAGCTCGTTGCGCACGAACCTGCAGCTCTTCGCCCGACTTCTCAAGCGGCTGCAGTCGTAGTACGGTTGGCGCCGTGCGGCGCGTTGTCAGCTGCGGCATCGCCCTCTGCGTGCTCGTCTGCGCGCCCGTCGCGCTGGCCGGCAAGGGCCACGGCAAGCACAAGCACAAGCACGGCGGCGGGTCGCAGGTCGACGTCTCCGCGCTCGACAAGGTGCTCGGACAGGGCACGTCGATCGCCACGACGCTCGCGAAGGAGGCAGAGACGGCGACGAGCGGCGGTCTCGGGCAGTCGCTGCAGCAGATCGCCCAGAAGGTCGACGCCACCGTCGCGGCCATGAACCGCGACGCGGCGGCGCTCGAGGCGGCGTCGACGAAGGCCGGACAGCAAGCGGCCGAGCAGCAGCTGAAGAGCGACACGAAGCAGCTCGCTCAGGCGATGACGGGGATCCAGAAGCTCGAGCTGGCGGCGAACGCGAAGGACACGCAGGCGCTGCAGACCATCCTCTCGCAGCTGACGAAGCTCGAGTCGGCGATGAAGTCGACCGTCGTGAACAACCTCCGGCCCTGAGTCCGGCTCAAGCGGGCGGCCCGCCCGGTCGATAGACGGCGCATGGACGCCGTGATCCGCGGCACGACGATGCCCGTGCTCGAGGTGCATCTCACCCCGGGCGAGTCCGTCGTCGCCGAAGCCGGACAGCTCGGCTGGTGCGACGAGACGATCCAGCTCGACACGACGACCACCGCCGCAGGCGCCGACGGGATGTTCGACGCCGCGGTGCGCAGCTTCGGCGGCGGCTCCTTCTTCATGACGCGCTACTCGTCGACGACGCAGCCCGGTGTCGTCGCGTTCCCGGCCCGCCTGCCCGGGAAGATCGTGCAGGTGCCGCTCGGCGCCGACCGCTCGTACATCATCCAGCGGCACGGCTTCCTCGCCGGGCTCGAGGGTTGTGAGCTCACGACGGCGTTCCATCCGACCAAGATCGGCTCGGCTGCGTTCGGCGGCTTCGGCCTCGTGCTGCAGCGCCTCGAGGGAACGGGGCATGCGTGGCTCGAGCTGGCCGGCGAGCTGTCGGAGTACGACCTCGCCGACGGTCAGTCGATGCGCGTGCACCCCGCGCACGTCGGCCTGATCGAGAGCACGGTCTCGTACGAGCTGACGACGGTGCCGGGGATCAAGAACAAGCTCTTCGGCGGCGACGGGCTCTTCCTGCTCCGGCTCACCGGGCCGGGGAAGGTGTGGCTGCAGTCGCTGTCGCTCCCGGTGCTCGCGCACGCGATCGAGCCGTACCTGCCGCAGCAGCAGGCGCAGTCGAACGCGGGCATCGGCGCCGCGGTCGCGGGTCTCTCGCAGATCCTCTGAGCACCCGGCTAGATTCCCGCCGATGAGGGTCGGTGTCGTCGGTTTGGGTGCGATGGGTGGTGGGATCGCGCAGTTGTGTGTGGAGGCGGGCCTCGAGGTGGTGGGGCGTGAGGTGCGTTTGGATCTCGCCGAGGCTGCGCGTGGCCGGATTGCGCACTTTCTGACCCGGAAGGTGGAGAAGGGGCAGATCGAGGGGTTCGAGCTGGAGCGGTTGTCGTTGACGACCTCGCTGGAGGATCTGGCCGGTTGCGATGTGGTGATCGAGGCGATCGTCGAGGAGCTGGAGGCGAAGCAGGCGCTCTTTCGGGAGTTGGAGCGGGTGTGTCGGCCGGATGCGGTGCTCGCGACGAATACGAGCGCGTTGTCGGTGACGGAGATCGCGGCGGCGACGTTGTCGCCGGAGCGGGTGGTGGGGATGCATTTCTTCAATCCGGCGCCGTTGATGCCGTTGGTGGAGATCGTGCGGGCGGAGTTGACCGGGGATGTCGCGTTCGAGGCGGCGTTTTCGCTGGGGGAGCGGTTGGGGAAGCATCCGATCCGGTGTTTCGATACGCCGGGGTTCGTCGTGAACCGGGTGTTGATCCCGCTGCTGAACGATTGTGTGCGGGTGTTGGATGAGGCGCGGGTGTCGGTGGAGGATCTCGACGCGGGGATGCGGCACGGGGCGGGTTGGCCGATGGGGCCGTGTGCGTTGCTCGATCTGGTCGGGGTCGATGTGCATGTGCATGCGAGCGAGGCGTTGTACGAGAAGACGCGGGAGCCGCGGATGGCGCCGCCACCACGGTTGGTCGCGATGCGCAATGCCGGCCTGCTCGGCCGCAAGACCGGCCGCGGCTTCTACACGTACGAGGGCTAGGCGGCGACGCGCAGGGGCTGCTCGTCGAGCCCGGGCAGCTGCGCCGGCTCGGCCGGCGCGTCGGGGGCCTGCCGGTTCTCCTCGAGGACGGCGTCGAGGAGGAGGGCGTTCATCGTCGCGGTGGCCGCCGAGCCGAGGACGCTCGCGATGCGATCCTGGCCGACACCGGCGTCGCGGAGCGCCGCCGCCAGGGCGTCCATCCGATCCGTGAGCGAGTCGGCCGTTGCCATACAGCGGCTTTCTGCACGGTCCGACCGATTCCTACGCCCCGGAGGAGGGAGGCGGTAACAGAACTTTTACGGCTTTTTGCCCCACTCCACACCGATCAGGGCGATACTTTGGCTGCAGATGCGGCGGATCGCGGTCTTTTCCCTTGCCCTGGCGGCCCTGGCCGTCCCGGCGGCTGCCCTCGCGGCCAGGGATGTGGCGGCGGACGACGGCGTCCTCGTCGTCAAGAACGCGTCGGCACCCTATTTCCCGCAGCTCGCGATCGCCAAGAGCACCCCGGTCGTCCAGCTCGTCGTCACCGGCTCCGTGATCGGCCAGGTCAGCGACGGCGGGAAGATCATGATCGACCCGGGTCCGACCGGCCCCTCGCCCGAGGTGACCGGCGCCGGCCCGTGGTCGACGAGCTCGAAGAGCGACACGGCGCAGGTCTGGAACTCGCCGAACGCCGGCTTCAAGTTCCGCGCCGTGGGCGGCAAGTTCACGATCGTCATCTACGGCTCGGGTGTGAGTCTCGTCGCCGTCGGCACCGGCTCGGTCACGCTGGCCGGCACGCCCGACGACCCGACGGACGGCTGGTATGCGCTGAACGGCGGCGACCGGCACTCGATGCCGGGCCAGCCGCTGAAGCAGCTCATCGCCGGCGCGAACGGCTAGGGCGTCGGTGTCGGCCAAGCCCCAGACCGTGCTCGTCGTCGAGGACGAGTCGTCGATCGCCTCCTTCGTCGCCGCGTATCTCAAGAACGCGGGCTTCGCCGTCCGCACGACCCCGAGCGGCAACGACGCGTTGAAGCTCGTCGAGTCCGAGAAGCCGGCGCTCGTCGTGCTCGACCTGATGCTCCCCGACCTCGACGGCGTCGAGGTCTGCAAGCGCATCCGCGCCAAGGGCGACCTGCCGGTGCTGATGCTGACGGCCCGCGACGAGGACGTCGACAAGATCATCGGCCTCGAGGTCGGCGCCGACGACTACATGACGAAGCCGTTCAACCCGCGCGAGCTCGTCGCCCGCGTCAAGGCGATCCTCCGCCGCTCCGGCCCGGAGCGCGACAAGCGGGAGAGCAAGGTGCTGCAGCACGGCGACCTGACGGTCGACGCCTGCCGCCGCGAGGTGAAGGTCGGCGAGACCGAGG